>CAYGQU010000201.1:0-6062 GCA_964352045.1 uncultured Planctomycetaceae bacterium | reverse complement strand
GTCTTGCATGGTTACTAGCACGAGTAGACGATCGGCTTCGAGTTGTTCTTGTTTGCGAGCTTCTGCTTGTTGTTGCTTCTGTTGTTTCCTTTGCTTCTGTTCCAACGAGGTTATCTCACCACTGGATCGAAGATTGATTTGCCACTGGCGTCCTTCGACGGCGGTATTAGTCCCTTCATCTACGTCGAGCCCCCAGAGCCCTCCATGGCCAGCTGAGCCACCAACGGCGAGCCATAGCTTATGATTGCCGGTACCTGGTTCGTATTTCTCACGGCGGCCTAAGAGAATCCACTGTCTAGCAAACTCTTGAAATCCACTCCATGCGATGCCATCAAGCTCCGGGGCTTGATGGGGTTCCGCAACGGACTTCTTTGTATGGTGTGCTAATATGAGAGTTGCCCCTTGCTTCTGGCAAAGTTCAGCTATCTCTTTGAGCATGGCACCTTGCTTGAATAGATTGCCAGCGTCGTCGCCGGACATGCAAAGATAGGCCGGGTCGATGGCAACGATCTCGATTCCTTTGCTACTAATCATGTCACCGAAGCTATCCATCGATTGTTTGTTATCAAATCGAGGGACAGCATCGGTGATAAAATAGCTATCTAGTTCGCTTAATTGCTTCCCTTTGCTTTTTGCCACTCTCCTAGAGGTTTCTTGCAGAGTAGCGAGCCCTGATTCACTGGAGCACAGTAGGAATCGCTTTTGGCTGGGAACCGAGAATTTGCCTAAGAAGCAACTTTGATTGGCGAGGCTGATCCCTAAATCGACCAGTAGAGTAGTCTTTAAGCACATCTTTGGTCCGGCGAGAATGCAAGGCTGATCCAGTGCTAGAACATTTTCGATTGCATAGTCGATTTTATAATTCGAGCTATCAAGCTGTTTGGCAGTGATTGCTTTGAATGGACTATCGTAGTTACCGACCGTACGTCGAAGATCTTCAGTTTTTGAGACTAGATGATCGATTATTTCATTGGCAGGCTTCCCATTTTTTGATGATAGGCAAAGATCAGAACCAATGGCGTAGAGTCGTCTCTTGCGGGAACACTCTAGCACGCGATTGGCATCGTGTTCGGCATGAACTGAAGTAGCGACCGACTCAAAAATATCAGCGAGAAACGTATGCGCGTTATCGACATAGGGGGACTGTCCTAGTTCAGGACGAACACGATCGATATCAACTTGGTGGCCTTGGGCGTGTATACGCTTAATAATCTCAAAGAGTGCTCGCGTTTCCGGGGTCGAGAAGTCTTGAGATTTCAACTTTGCCAATACTATGGGAATGCGATTGGCGTCCATTAGCATCGCACAGAGGACACGCTGTTCTGCATCAAGTGCATTATCGGCTTTTAATATTCTAGAAGATTGAGTAATCATTTTTGGCCTCCTAGAGATACACCTTCGGTGGCAACTCTTTGTAGTTCGGTAGGTTGGAATCTAACTAACCTGCCGAGACGAACCGGTTTGATCTCTCCTGAGCAAACCCATGAATCGAGGGTTCGGACCGATATTCCGAGGGCTTTTGCAGCCTCATTCCGGGTGTAAAGAAGCGTTTCCTGTAGTTTCATCGTTTTGATTCCTATGGCGTATACGAGAATACGGCTCAAACTGGCCGCTTTGACTTGCACCGATTGTTATCAAAACAACTTAGATACCCATGTCATAAGCATGTCATGTCTAGTTCATTTATTCTTCACCACTTGTAGCACTACGATCGAGAGAAAATTTAATCCCCCGACCATTCTCACCGATTTTAAGTAAACCTTTCTCGACTAAAGCTTTTTTATTCCGGTATAGGGTAGATAAGCCTACTCCGGCTTTTGAGGCTAGGCTTTCTATCGAAAGCCATTCGTCTTGAGATTCGTAGGCGGCCTGAATAATATCTTTTTGTGACTCACTGGATAATCCACTTAACACAGCCGTAATGTTGATAGAGCTATGGAGAACATGCTTGTCCTGGGACGAAATATCTGCATTCAACTTGGTGGTCTTGATACCAAGCAATGACTTCATTTCCTGTTGCAACCCGCCAATAAGTTGTTCCCAGTCATACCGCTCAAATTCTTGGAAAAGCTCCCTGATCGCGGCCCATTTTTTGTCGATAGCCTTCCGACTAGGTGCCTCATGGTTCTGGAATTTAGTCAAAAAATAAGTGTTCTTCGGAAGGGCCTTATCGCCGCGCACTGCACGGACTAACGTCATTGCAAGTTCTTGGGCCTTCTCTGCTGGCTGAATCGGACTAATCTCAGCGTGAATAATTTTCTCATCAGTGAGAAAGAAGATAGCTTCAGCCATCACATGAAGTTCCGAGATAGCCATTAAGTGAAAAGTTGGATAATGAGTCTCTGCCCACCGATGGTCACCTGATTCCAAGCCAATAAATGATTGGTAGTGCTTGCACCAAAGTTCGGAAGTCGTTTCTAGCGAATACCAGTAAGTCGCAAAATCCGAACTAAAATCTCGTATCGAATCTAATCTGGCAGTTCGAAAGAGAGATTTAGCATGCAAGATCGAACGATTGATTGCCTTCGTTAGCATTAACAATGCTGGATCGTCAATTGAACCCTGCATTGGTTCCAACAACGCATCGGGATACAAGAACTCATCTCGAAGGCTCTCTCTAGCCTGCTGAATAAAGTTTTTTATCTCTTCTGCCACCTTGAACCCCCTGCAGTAAGTTGCAATGAGTACAATTTAACAGGATTTCAGAGGGTATTAAGACTCCTATTTCTAGAGTTTCCTAAATTTGCAGCACTGGTACAGTGCATCTGGCCTTCCCCTGTGAAGCAGTGCTCTTAATATGAGAAAATCGCATTCTGTTGACCTTCACTTCAACTTAGGTCTATTTGAAATGTTAGAGATCTGCAGCTTCACGTCTGCTTAGAGCGTATCACAGAACTTTTTTGTGCTAGCTGAACAACGAACTCTCTCCTTGTCCGTACCTACGAACACCATGAGACGCTGCCGATCTATTGCTTGGCTAATTAGTACTCAGACGCCCAAGGATAGCTTACCTGAGTTTGAGGTTCAGGCTCCCGTCGCGTTTTTTACTTTGAATTCCTATGCGCTCGATTTGGAATTTGTCTCCGCCTGGCGTTGGCTTTCACCCCCCTCGCCCAATTCTCCGATCGTGCCCGATTCAATCGTACCCTTTTTACAGCCGCTGGACGAGCAAACCATTATTTCAATGCAGACGCTTGGCGCCCCAATCAACACGGACTCACTGGGAATCTTGCCGTTGAGCACCTCGGTGCCAGCTTCTGGGACGGGTGATATTATTCCGCTTTATAGTGTTGCAGGTTCTCCCAGCGATGAAATTCAAGTCCTAGAGTTCATCCTGTCGGCGACTCCGCCTGACAATGCTTCACCCGCTATCGCTTCGAGCGACCCCATTTTCGTGATACTCTCGCCTGATGGGGTCGGTTTTGTTGAGCGGTTGCACTTTGCTTCGCTCTATTTGGAGGAGTACCTGGCTGTCAACGGATTGCCTGTTCCGGAACCAACGGGAGTGGCATCGCTAATTTTTGGATTGGCTATCTTCGTTAGCAACAATCGTAGGCTAGTAACGTAGACTCTGGATAATGCAGGCAGCATGACCTACACCATTTCGGGACCGCTCTACGGGATAAATTTAGCGCCAACGGAACTTGAACATAAGAAGCATATTCCTAGAACAAGTAGGACATAGCTAGAAGGCTCAGGGATTGTTGTGACGGATGCGCTGGTTTGCGATAGTGAGCTTATTACGCTTCCATAGTTGGCGACCCACAGTTGATAGTCATTGACATCGACAACACCACCATCTCCATTGCCATTGAGTACACCTGTGCTTTCGGCTGCACCTAGGTTGTCTCGCCAAACGGTGTAATCAGCGGCGTCAACGATTCCATCGTTATTAAAATCGCCTAACAAAGGGACTGAGACGTTAAAGATTAGATCGTCAACGAATACAGACCCCGCTTGTCCTGTCGGTTGAGAAAAAACGACAACCAACCGAGCTTCGACTGCGCCACTGGGTACGATTTCGTTTATTGATTCGGTAAGCCATTGGTCGGTTGTCGTGCTTCCCGTTGCGAGTAAGACCTCTTCTTTACTGATGAAATCTCCTGAGAATAATTGCCCACCAAATAGATCATAGAATTCAACTTGAAGGGCAACTGAATTATTGGTTCCACTAATACCACCTTGCGATGGAATGAAGAATGAGGCTTGTAACTCGACGGTTTCACCACCAGCAACGGTGATACCTTGTGTGATCCCAGAAAAGCTATTGAACTGGCCATTGCCGGTCAACGACAACGAATTATCCTCATCCAAAGCTATGCTGTTGGTTACGGTTACGTTCTGAGCATCGTTGCCAAAGACATTCCAACCATCTAATGAGCCACCGGTGGGGTCGAAGCCGCCTTTCTCAAAGCCGCCGTTATTGAAGTCAGCGCGGTCATCTGCGTCCCAAACGAACGTAGCGATTCCGCGAGCGGGGAGCGTGTAGTTAAAATGCTCGCCATCGCGTATGCCGCGGAAGGCCTGGTCGGAATTGGAGGGATTAAGCGCTAGAAGGACCTCGGAACCATCTGGATTTTGGAATGCGGCGGTCTCTATCAAGTTGCCTATCGAAGTCGAACCAATCCGCACAGCGCCTGGCTGCAGGAAGCGGCTGGCGTGTCCTAAAGCGTAAAACTCCTCGTTGTGGGTTACCGCGCCGGAGTTCGAGTCAATCGTCACCACGCCGCGGCAGTCGCTGCAGCCGCCTAAATGAGGGTCGCCGTTCTGATCCAAGGCGAGATTCCACATGAGGACTGATGAACCCCAGTTGCGGGCTCCTCCAATTGTCAAATTGCGGCTATACCAGATTAGATTGTCCTCAAAGTTGGGAGCAAAATCACCGCCGCTAATTTCGGTGAAGTGGATCGTTTTGTCGGGGTGGGCGTTGCGAACGGTAGTCTGAGCAGACACGTTTCCCGCATAGCCATGGAACGCCGTACCCTCAACGAACTGCCGTGCGTCTGGGTCGTTGAGCACCGCGATCGGATAATCCGTGTCGTCCCAGTTGTGGTCGTAGGCGAGGATCCCCGTCTCGAGGCCGGCCGCCTGTAGCGTGGGGCCAACGTGGTTCTTGATCAAGTCAATTTGCTGCGCTGCAGACATTCCCATGCCGGGGTAATTGTTTGGCGTGAAAAGCGGCTCGTTTTGCAGGGTGATCGTGTCGATAGGATGTCCCTCCGCTGCGTAAGCTTCGACGAACTTCCTCAGGTAAGTCGCATAAGACGCGTGCCACTGCGGGGCCAACTCTCCACCAATCACCGAGCCGCTGGTCTTCATCCAGCCCGGCGCGCTCCAGGGCGATGCCATCAGCTTCAAGTCCGGATTGACCGCTCGGGCTTGATCGAGGCTCGGCAGGATAGTCGCGCGATCCGGATCGATCGAGAAGAGTGTCTGATTGGGATCGGTCTGACCCGGCCCCAGATCGTTATAAGTATAAAAACCATCCGCCGTGAAGTCGGAGGCACCCATCACAACGCGCAGGTAGTTCAAACCGATGCCATCCTCCGCTGAGAACAAATCCGTCATCAAGCGATCGCGTTGTGCTGCAGTGAGATTACCTTGGAGGAGGGACGCCGACGAGTTGGTCATCGCGGCGCCGTAGCCTTCCATCGATTGGAAGGTTTGATCAGGATCAATGATGATCGCCGTGCCAGAGGATCCGAATCCGTCTTGGAAGACGACGTCGTGACGCTGGCTGAGCAACTCGGACTTGTTGCCGGTAGTTACCCATACGTCCACCGATTGGCAGGTCGACGGGACAAAGCCCAGAAGGGCGGCTAACAGTAGCAGAGACCGTAAGCGGTGTGTCTGTGACATGGAAGAGGGCCCATCAATAAGCAAAAGACGAAGTTGTTTATTCGCAAAGGGATCGGCAAGAATTTCGTTCGATCAGTTCCGCCGGCAGGCGAATCACTGTGGGCGGTTGAGGGTTGCCGACGATCTCGGCTAGGCGTTTGACCGCAAGTCGGCCGAGCCGCTCTCTGTCGTGAAGGGCTTGCTCCCCCGCGATCGGAGCCCGT
>CAYGQU010000200.1:736-6092 GCA_964352045.1 uncultured Planctomycetaceae bacterium | reverse complement strand
GTCATAAGCTCATAGCACCTGATCCTATGCTAAGATTCTCAAGCGCTGAAGAAGCCGATACCCAAGGACAGGGGCTTGCTGAGTTTCAACGCACTCTCGTCCGTGGCGACTTGGCTAGCGAATATGAAAATGAACTTCGCGTTTGGCTAGAAGAGCTCGACTGATGCTAATTCTGCCTCCTTCTCAAACACCCGCCTGCTAGCACTTGCGCCATTGATGGCAAGTTGGGATTGACCCCAACTTGTGTTTTTGTGACTCTCTTGCAAGCAAAAAAACTCCGTGGAATTACCCACGGCTCGGCTCACATGCGAGATGCAGGATGCGAATTGCCATGCGAAGTTACACGACTATATTATGCTCCTTAATAGGCTTATTTTTCCTTGTTTTGGGATCACACGCTGAAGGACAAGGGCGTTATGGGGAAACGAGTGGCTCGGGTAGTTTGAGCAATCCGTTTGATGCGAGTTCCACGAGTGGTCGTTATGGTGCAAGTAACTCGACTTCGAGCGCCTCGAGCTCGTTCGACATTAAACCATTGAAAAGTACGAGCCCAACTAGTTCAAATTCGACTAGTTCTGCTAGCAATCTTTTACGAGAGAATAGTACCAATCGCCCCCCTTCGCCAACCTCGATTGGTAGATCTTCCAGTAGCTCATCAGCAACTCGATCAGCATCAACAACACCGAGCGGTGTGCGGAGTAGTTCGTCCTCACTGCGTAGTCTGAGCAATCAGACAAACACGCCATCGAACACCTTTCGTTCGTCGCAGACTACAAATCAATCCTCATCGAGTTCCCCTTATTCTGGGTCGAACGCGGGAAGTTCGATTCGCTCGAACAACACGGGTTCTCTACGAACTTCGAATCAAGCGAATGCTTTGGGGGTACGGGAGGAAGCAACCCATGTGATGCTTACAAAGATGCTCGAAGCGCCACGTAATTCCCAGCTAACTGGCACACCAACCCGATTATCATCGCTTATTTCTTCAGTTACCGATCGAGACCAACAGTCAAGAATCGTTGATGCTTATTGGACTCTTAGTTCGGCTACGACTGACTATTATTTGGGATTGCACGAAGCCGACGAACTCTCACGACTCAAACAACGGTTGCCAACCTTCAGTTCAGCACTTAGTGAAGCGCTCACGCAGCATAACCGGCGTGTTTCGACATCACTCATGGCAGCAAGGGCTGCCCAGTATCGACTTTCAAGACTAATGGGTGGAGTCTCTCGATCGTTGCCGATCGATACCCCTTTCTGCGGCCCTTATGCCACCCGATACGAACAGATTTTCACTGGCGGCGGTGCCGAAGAAGCGCGTCTGCTACGAGATTTGATCCCGCTTCGACTAAGTGAGCTAGAAGATGCTGTCGAAGCGGTCGAACGTTCGGAGCAATGGCTTGCGAAGGTTGCGGGTGACCGAGCCGCTAGTTCGCAGGGGACCGGCATGATCAGGGCTCTCGAGCTCTTGGCGCTCAATCGTCGTGCGTTGGTGATGATCACCCGTGATTATAATCTGCAGATCAATCGTTATACACAGCTTGCGACACCAGGTAACATAGCCAGCAAACGCCTCGTAGCGATGCTTATTCGTGTGCCCACGAATGGCCAAAGTGGCTACGTTGCCTCGGGGCAAACCTTTCAAAACGAATCAAGTCGTGGCCTTGAATTCCGTTCAGGCGGTTCCTCGAACCGATACTGATGTCCTACCTTTTTATCTTGCGTTCAATCCCTTTCCGATTTAGGACTTCTTTTTCGTAGGAACGCACTATAATGGGCTCTTTGACACCAGGGACCGCACCAAAGAAAAACTCGTAATGCCTAACGGGGTGACTGCCATACCCAAAGACCGTTCTTGTTTGCCGATGAAGGTCGGTAATGCGGGGTGCGTTGCGCCGCTTGCTAAGCCATTTAAGATCGGTGACCTAGTCGTTGACCCCCCGATTTTACAGGCCCCCATGGCGGGCTACACCAATTACGCCTTTCGGCAGATTGTAAGGCAGTTCGGCGGCACCGGACTTTTGGCAACCGAGATGGTCAACGCCAAAGGCTTTGTCTGGCTCGATGAACAAGAGGCAACCCACCCCGATCGACTATGGGGTGTTGCCAATGAACCCCGTCCGCTAGCGGTTCAGATTTGGGACAACGAACCTGAGATCTTAGCCAAAGTGGGTGCCCGGCTGGCTAAGGAGTACAAAGTCTCGGTTGTCGATATCAATTTTGGCTGTCCGGTTCGGCAGGTAACCCAGCGGGCGAAAAGTGGCTCCTATCTTTTACGATACCCTGATCAAATGGGCCGCATCATCGAGCAAGTGGTGAAAGCTTGCTATCCCACGCCTGTTACAGCCAAGACGCGGCTCGGTTGCAGTCGAGATAAAATAAATATAACGGACGTTGCCCAAGTGGTTGAAGGCGCAGGTGCCGCGGCGTTAACCGTTCATGGCCGAACCGCTGCTGACATGTTCCGCGGCCAAGCCGATTGGGACTTAATTTCACAGATCAAACCCTATCTAAAAAAGATCCCTCTTATCGGAAACGGCGATCTTGACTCGGCCCAAAGTGTTGTCGAAGCATTTCAGCGTTGGAATGTCGATGGCGTAATGATCGCCCGTGCTTGTCTCAGTAAGCCATGGCTTTTCCAGCAAGCCGCCGCCGCCTTGCAAGGAGAACCCATTCCACCGGATCCCACCATCGAAGAAGAGCGTTTGCTTATGCTTGAACATTTTCGATTGGTCACCGAACGATTTGGCGAAGAGAAGGGAGCCATTCTAATGCGTAAGTACGCTTGCTGCTACGCTCAAGGCCGACCAGGCGCTCGCGAGTTCCGGAAGCACGTTGTCGCAGTGAATACGACGGATGAGTTTTTTGCCGTGGTTAAGAAATATTTCCCGACGGCATAGCCCTAGAATTTTTTACTGGGCAAAGCGATTCAATCAGCGTCGTACTGATCGCCGGTGTCGATTTTAAGTTCGCCATGCAAACTCCCTATGCCGGTCGAAGGGAGGTTCAATACGCGATACATGCAGTAGCTGACAAGCGCTAGTACCGAACCGACCGAAACTGCCATGACAATAATGCCTTGGGTATTCATTTTTGCTTTACTCCTCGTACAGTCGAATGATAGACGGGTCGTCGACAGGCTACTCGATTAAGCCTAGTTTTTTCCATCGTTTTCCTGCGATATTCACAAGCAGAGCGAGGAAGATACCTATGGTCGATAGGAACACAATCGAGAACGTTGCAGGCCGACTGCTGCTAATCGTTTCGAGATAACCAGCATGGTGTTTGCTGACTTGGAGCACGTCGCCAATATCAGTAAGCGTGTATTGGGTCTCCCAATTTCCTGCTTCATTTTTTAGGCTTGCTTTCCAGGAATTCTCTTCAGGGTTAGCTAGAAAATTCATTTCCTTGGAAACCGGTATTTCAATTTCCTCTAGCAATTTTCTTAAAGGTTGGCCTAGGCCGGTCTCGCTAATTTCAGTGGTCCAATCCCCGTCGAGTGTTGCTTCAATCGAATCATGGCTTAGCGCGTTTTGCCAAACAAAGGCGGCAAAAATAATCGTCAGGTAAAGTGGTACAACATACTTAAGCATGTACTGCACGAAGCGAGGAATCCGCATGTGGGATCCAACATGGGCTTCCTGTTCCGCCTTTTCAATACCAAAAGCCCATCCGTAAATAACAGACTGAGCCAAAGCAAGTAAAAAGAGCATGACGCTACCAACCCAAAAGTCAAACGTATCGAGCGCTACGAGATTTTTTGAGAAGTAAAGTACAAACAAGCTACCCATAGCCGTTAGTATTCCTAAGAACGCTGCCGATGCGTGGCGTTTAAGGCCGAAGCCTTCTTCAAAGAAGGAGATCACCGTCTGCAGCATCGACACGCTACTCGTTATCGCTGCGATAAAAAGCATGAAGAACCAGAGGAAGCCGAAGAGCTGTCCTCCCGGCATTTCTGCAAAAACATTTGGTAAGGCTACGAAGCCAAGCCCGAAGGTTCCCTGTTCTCCTGCTGCGACTCCCAAAAAGATAAACGCTGCGGGCAAAGTAATTAAACCGCCCAGGCAAACTTCAAAGAATTCATTCAGGCTCGAGCTAGTCAGCCCGCTCAAGACCACGTCATCCTCCTTCTTTAGATAACTCGCATAGTTGATGATAATGCCAAAACCAACTGAGAGACTAAAGAAGATTTGCCCTGCAGCAGCAAGCCATGTCTTTGGATTCCACAAAGCGTTAAAGTCGGGATTCCACATAAAGCCGAGACCATCGGAAACAGAACGTCCTTCGTTGGGGCTCAGCGTTAGCACTCTTATTAAGACAACGATTGCTAAGCAGACCATGATGGGCATCGCGATGCGGCAAAAGGTTTCGATCCCTTTGCTAATGCCACGATAAATAAGGATAAAATTCAGCCCAAACACAAACGCCAGCATTCCAAGCTTGCCCAAGCCCCCCGACTCAAGCAGAATCCCATCTTCACTACTGCCAGTTACGCTCCCGAAGTAGTCACCGTAGTTAGCTTGTTTGCCAATTAACGATTCATCACCCATCAAATAGCCGATGGCGTAAACTAAACACCATGATTCGAGTAGCACGTAATACATATAAATGATCAGGGGAATCATTAACGCAACGACGCCCAAGTACTTAGCAAGTCGATTTTTCCAAAGCACAGAATAGATGCCTGGAGCCGAGTTGAATCCTTTCATACCCCCATAGCGACCCATGGTCCATTCTGCCCAACAGAGTGGGATCCCAATGACCAAGAGCGAAATGAAGTAGGGGATCATGAACGCGCCCCCTCCGTTCTGAGCTGCTTGCCCAGGAAAGCGCAGGAAATTTCCCAGCCCAACTGCAGATCCTGCCACTGCCAAAATCACCCCAATTCGGGTACCCCAACCATCAAGCGAGACTACTGCAGTATCGGCCATCTCTGACCGAGAGGAAGCATTCTGGCTATTGTCTGCATCGGAAGGTTTGTCCTCAGGCATTGTTTCCTCGGCATGCGGGTGCGTGCAGGTCGGAGTGATTCTGCTAGCTCATGATTATTACCGTTTAACTGGCAAAGTAAAACAGCGAATAAGACAAAAAAGTCTTATAGACAAAGAGTTTACGCACTTTTGATTTATCCGTTTATTTTTGACAAGCCCACTTGTCTAAAATGACGAAGCTCGTATCATAGGTAACGTATGGGCACTGCTGACACCAACGATCGAAAGCTTTTGGGCTTCCTCCGCGAACAAGGGGGTGGTTCGGTGGGTGATTTGGTTCAGGTGATGCAGGTAACCGCAACAGCGGTTCGATTAAGGCTCAATCGGCTGATGGAGCATGGATATATCGAACGCCGTTTGGATCG
>CAYGQU010000200.1:0-726 GCA_964352045.1 uncultured Planctomycetaceae bacterium | reverse complement strand
TGGATAGTGATTTGAATCGGGTAGAGGTAGAGGTGAATCGAGGCGAAGAATCGTCTGATTTGGCAGCCGAATCCTCATCAGGCCGTGGACGACCCAGCTATCGCTATCATCTGACCGACCGTGGACTCGAATTATCGGGTACTAACTACATGGATCTGGCGCGGGTGATGTGGCAAGAGATTCGGGCGATTGAAGATTCGAACATCCGTAACGGCCTCGTCGAGCGTCTAGCCAAGCATTTGGCCGACCGTTATCGCAATGAGCTAACCAGAACGGATGAATCAGGTTTGGTTGTCGAAAAGCAATCACTTGCTGACAAAATGCGAGAGGTCATTCAACTCATGGGCGAGCGAGATGTACCTCTCGACATGGAGGAGAACGAAGGCTTGCCCGTATTAAACGTCCTCTCGTGCCCCTATCCCAATCTCGCAAAGCAAGACAGCGCAATTTGCGAGCTCGAGACCTTGATGCTTTCTGAACTATTGGGCGAAAAAGTTGAACTCGATTCATGTCGTCTTGAAGGGGGCAATTGCTGCTCATTTCAAGCCTCAACACTCCCAGAAAGTGATCCTCAGCAAAGTAGCATCCCCCTTGAAATAAGCAAATTATCAACTAACTAGTCACCCTGGTGCGGGTGCCTCTGATAATGCATTAGTTACGAATAAATCATTAACTCGAAATTACCTTTCTCCTGATATTGAAGAAGCGATGTCGCAAACTCTCAAG
>CAYGQU010000199.1:482-6134 GCA_964352045.1 uncultured Planctomycetaceae bacterium | reverse complement strand
TGTATTAGTGACAGCCGGTATATTAGTGCCAGCTTTCGTTACAAGAACTTCGTCGTCATTTTCGATGAGAATTTCTTCATCTTCATCAAGGTCAGTAGGCTTCTTTTTATAAATTGAGTAACCTCCCAGGTCCTTTACAGGATGCGGAAATCGCCCTTTGTGGGTGTCGCGATACATGATTGTCAGTAGACCAACCTGACGAAGATTATTGAGGCATTCGATGTATCGTGCTTGGCCCCGTGCCGCTTGAACAGCCGGCAGCAGCATTGCCACAAGGACGCCTATGATTGCTATGACGACCAATAGTTCGACTAGGGTAAATCCCGAATTGAAGAAGCCAATTCTAGGTTTATAGGGTGCTTGAACGCTCGTATTAATCGGCTTCATACTGCTGCCAAGGGGCTGAATTAGAGGCTCGGAATTAGAAGCATTGAGGGGTAGATGAAAGCAACCGGCCATATGAAAACAACATCGCGAGTCGCATCCTAAGGCTGATCTTATTGTCTTACTAAGCAAGTCGATATTGTGTCGGACAAGCAAATAGAAATCTTCTTACTTTTGCGCAACATTAGATGTTTCTTACGTTAATTGTTGACTTCACCATAGGAGACGGCTAGCTTAGAGTCAATTGATTGTCCCAATTTAGAACGCATCCCTATTATGGATATGAGATGGTTTGCTAAAGGCGGCCTTAAGGTATGGGGCCAATCGATTGGGGTTCGGATACCCCCCACCTTAATTTGCTTCCCCACCTTTCTTTCCTCGTGAGAATGCTTCTAATGAACCCCAAATTACGAACTATTTCTTTATGCGCTGCTCTCGCAGTCGCTCTTCCGCAAGTCGTCTCGGCTCAATATATCGAGCTATTTAGCGAAGCGCAAGTCGCTGGCGGAGTCAATAATCCGGCTTTGAACACGGTCACTACTTCCGGTGGAGTGGCTTATGCTTTTAGCAACGGGGATGGAGCAAACGACGTAGGTTCGGTTGTAGCCTTCGACGGCTCGACGTTCACAACTATTTCTACAGTTGCTCAATGGCAGGCTACTGGATCATCCAATGACCTGTTTGCTTTTAATGGGGCTGGAGTCGTCTCGACAGGATCAGGCGATATTCTGCGTTTTGTACATACTCAAGACAATGCAGTTTATGATATTGACATTGCTACTGGTGTTGTAACAGAAGCCGTTTCTTCGACTGACTTTGACACAGCTGTAGGGTTATCGGTTAATTTACCGGCGTTTTTTGAAACAGCTTCTGATGGAACTATCTATGCACTTGATTCGGCTTCTGATCAAATCTTAGTAGTATCGCCTACAAATTCTATCTCCATTGAAATTAATACTTCTGATCTTGCTACGGCGGTAGGTGGTACCTCGATCGGTGGGATAGGAATCCAAGGTAACAATGTCCTTATTGGCAGCAATAACAATGATGAACTTATTGCATGGGATACCGTTTTGGACACCGCTTCGGTTGTACTTGATACAGCTACTATTGATGCCTTAACAGACGATGTTGATGGAAATGTTGGTTTTGGAGACATTTTCTCTGCTCCCGATGGACTAGTGTATTTCTATGAAACGGATGCAGATTTCCTCTTTTCCTACGATCCAATAAATCCAGCTGGCACATTGGCTGTGGTATTAACTGAAGCTCAGCTGCTTGCAGGGCCAGGCACAGATATACTTGGACAAATTTCCTGGTGGAATGGCAATGTCGCCTGGACAAACATTAGCAGAGGTTTCTACACAGTTCCTGAACCAACTACCGCACTACTTGCCCTGATTGGTTTGGCTGGTGTAGCAGCAAATCGTCGTCGCTAAAATATCGGCTCTTGTTGAAAAGTTCTTTCTACGACCCGGGCTCTGCCGAGCCCGGGTCGTTTGCTTATTTTCTCGCGGTAATTGCCCAATTCTAGACGAATGAGAATCCAATAATGTCTCCTTTGCGACGGTTCGTATACGGCACCTCACTTACCCTACTTAGCTTCGTGGGCTCAAGTCTTTTTGCTACCCCCGCTTTTGAAACGATTTTCTTGCAAGGAGAAGTTCTAGACGGGGCTTCATCCTTGCCAGGATTTACGACCCAAGAGACGGTTCGACTTAGAGGTAGTGCCGAAGTCGTTGCTACGCCAAATGGAAGTTTCATCACCGCAGTTCGCACCAATCCCTTTGAACCGAGTGATAATAGTGCTCGCGGTATCTACTATCTCTTTGGCTCGGATGATCGAGGAGCTAATCCTACCGCCTTCCGCCGGGAGGCGGTACTTGCAGGAATCGACCAACAGAATTTAACAAGCCCAGCCATTGACTACTCAGGCAACACAACTTACCGCTCTTTAACAGGCAACAATGGCAATGCAGGAAGTGGCGAAAGTGGCCTTTGGGAAGACGATATCCCCTACGCCTACCCGGGGGATATGATTGCAAGTGGACCGCTGGCAGGATCGTTCTTTCAATCGCTTGGCAGCTCTTATCGTTCACCGTTGGGTGTTAGTTCTTGGGTGTCAAGCTACTCAAGCACAGCCTCTGGCGCAGTAGAGGGAAGTGCCTACATGCGAAATACAACGAGTAACGAAGTGCTTCTGCAGTCGGGTGACTCGATCAGTGGTTTGGGTACCATCGCCAATGAGAGTGGTGCTTTGGGAAATGTTAAACGTTCTTTATTAGGTACAAGTTATCTCCTGGAAGTTGACCTCGAGCCGGGCACGACTTCAACCGACGAAGCCCCTATTGTCAATGGCTCGGCTATTTACATGCAATCAGGAGCTTTGATTCGTGAAGGTTCAACGATAGCCGTTGCCGATGGGGGCCTCGAGCTTCCCGACGGTAACGGGGGTACCGTCGGTGAAACTTGGGATATTTTTGGCTTGGCAGATGTCAATGAAGCGGGGGATTGGATCCTATCGGCTTTTACTGATGCATCGAGTCCCGACGACAATATCCTTGTTGTAAATGGAGAGTTACTGTATCGCGAGGGAGAAACATTAGATGGCATCCCTCTGGTTGGCCAAGTACAAGGTGTCGCAATTAACGACCGGGGTGATACGGCGTTTGTTTGGAACGATACGCTCTTCGTTAATGACCAAGCGATAGCGGGAGCGACAATCATCGACGATCTAAATGGCAACAACATGACAGGACTTGGCACGATCATTGACACAAATGGCGATGGCCTAGCCGACTCACCTATCAATGGGAATGGTTTTTCGCTCGATCAGTTAGAAATTACTAACCTACCAGCTGCAGGAAGTGACGGCTTTCCGATCGTTTATGCTGCTGGCATTGTAGGTAGCAAAACGGCAGTTTTCCGTTTAGTAGCACCTGAATCGCTTGACGGTGACTACAACGCCGATGGCGTCGTCGATGCCGCAGATTACACCGTATGGCGTGACACGTTAGGTTCTGAGCTTCTACTTGCAGCTGATGGAAACGAAAACAATGTAATTGATGCTGGCGATTACGACATTTGGGTTTCAAACTATGGCACGTCCGTTGGTAGTGCAACATCAACAGCCGTTCCCGAACCCTCAACAGGGATACTCAGTATGCTAGTACTTATTGGCTTTGCAAAGCGACGCGTTTAGCTCTGCGTAATAGCTTTGTCGGATCGCATTCGTAGCAGTCAGTATGATAATGGATTAGCCTAACATTCTGGCATCATCCTAATGACCATTCGGTTGATAGCAAAATAGGTGCGTCTCGATTCATGCCGAAATACTATCGGACTTCTTTATCATCTAATAAAATTCTTGTGGCAGGTGTTTCAACGTCATCGAACTGTCCACTGCCCGCAGCCCATGCAAAGGCTAGTACGGCAACAAGTGCTAATACCAAAGCAATTGGAATCATGAGAAAAAGGACTGACATCTTGTCTTCCATTATTTTTCAAAGGCAGAAGAACTCGTAATGCCACATACTGCGATTAGGAGCACCGTTGCAGAACTTAACGGCATGATGATTGCCGCAATGAGTGGTGTGACCAGTCCGCACAGGGCGAGCCCGATGGCAACTATATTGTAGCTAAGCGAAATAAACAGGTTAAGATAGGCAAGTTTCATCGTTTTTTTGCAAAAACGAATTAAATCGACAAGCTTTTTGGTTCCTGATTCTGCTATGTAGACGTCCGAAACAGCAAGAGAAGCTTCAGCACCACCATGCACTGCAATGCCCACATCGGCTGAAGCGAGAGCGGCCGAGTCATTAACGCCATCTCCCACCATAACAGTCAGCTTCGAGCTAATTGGTCCCTTATACTTAAAGGTGCTCTTGCGTTTGATGGGGTATCGGATGAAATCTAACTTTTCTTCCGGTGTCTTTGTCGCATGGACTTTCTCAGGATCAAAACCAAGTTGTTGTCCTATTTCACGCACCGGACCTTCGGCATCACCTGATAATAGATAGCAATCCCATTTATTCGCTTGTAATTCTTGAATGCACGCTAGGGAATCCTCATGTAAAACATCTTTGAGATAAATTGCAGCAACAGCATGCGACTCTACTGCCGCAACAACAACCGTATACCCATTTATTTCTCCATCAATAATCTTTGCTTCTAATTCTTGATCAACATTTATTCTCAAATTAGATAAGTAACGGGGCGAGCCAACGTATAGCATCCCGTGTTCGGTTCTACCGCTTAATCCTCCTAGAAGTTGATCAGTTAATCCGTGGATTTTAATTGATTGCGATGGATCGCTTAAATTATTATGCAGTGCTATCGCGATAGGGTGATTAGACTCTGCTTCTAACGCCGCAATGTAGGCACCGATCGACTTATCGCCAAAGTAGCGAACTACCTCTAACTTGCCTTGAGTTAAGGTTCCTGTTTTATCAAAATATATTGAGCGATTAAGCTTGCGATTGGTCGAACCTAGTCGTTCAATAACAGCAGAGTCTTTAATTAGCACTTTATTCTGTGAAGCCTTGCCAATAGCCATTGCAATCGTTAGTGGGGTAGCTAAACCTAACGCGCAAGGGCATGCAACAATCAAAGTCGCCACGGTGTGATCAATTGCTGGTTCTAAGCCAATAAGGTAATTCCAAGCCAAGAAATTCATTACGGCAATAAATGTAACGATCACCAAGAACCAACCAGCGATTCGATCAACAAGGGCAACAAGAGGGGGTTTCGACTTTGCGCCCTCTTCAACAAGTGTCATTATCCGTCCAATTCGAGTTGCATCACCGGTTTTTGTTACCTTTACTCGAAGGGTAGCACCAACATTTTGTGAGCTAGCAAAAACAGCATCTTCTTCTTTGATTTGAATCGGCACTGATTCACCTGTTAGCAAAGAAAGATCAATCGAAGAAATGCCAGAAGTGACTATTCCATCGGCAGGAAAAAGCTCTCCTGATCGCACTTCAACGAGGTCATTTGCTTTAAGGGCCTCAATAGGCTGTTCAATGATGTTGGCATCTTGAATCAGACGACAAGATGGAGGTGTAAGTGAATTCCTCAAGCTTACAGCGTCTTCAGCCCAGCGTTGCTGTAGCGACTGAATATAACGCCCTACGAGCAGCAGGAAAACAAGAACGCTAAGTGAATCGAAGTAGATATCGCCACGATTCAATAAGACATTAATCGTACCCGCCAACGCGCCAGCACCCAAGGCGATTGATATCGGCAAATCGAGGTTTACCGTTCTCGTTA
>CAYGQU010000199.1:0-472 GCA_964352045.1 uncultured Planctomycetaceae bacterium | reverse complement strand
CTAGTTAAGCCAAGTCCCATGCTTAGCCAACGAAATTGCTGCTGGAAATGAGATTCGATTCCTTGAAACATACCCGCATAGAGAGCTACTGCTACGAGCATGCAATTACCGGCTAATGCCCCTGCAATTGCAAGATCGACTAAATGCTTGCGGTTAACTTGTTTTCGTATTTCGCGAGCTTGATTTCCGTTAGCAACATAAGGAACATAACCGAGTTGATCGAGGCTAGTTGCAATTTTGCTTAGCGTAGTCTGATCTTCAATCCAAGTCAGTTTGACCGTTGATGAACGAAGAGTTAGCCTAGCCGAAATTAAGCCTGGCAGAATGTTAGGCAATGCCTCGATAAGCCATAAGCAGGCTGCGCAATGCACCCCGTCGAGGCAAAGTTCAATTGTGCGCCGACTCTCTCCGATCTCTTGGGAATGCTTCGTTAAGAATTCAGTGGAATCATAGTAAGTGTACTTATTACTAC
>CAYGQU010000198.1:0-6141 GCA_964352045.1 uncultured Planctomycetaceae bacterium | reverse complement strand
GACTACATGTTACGAGTTTCTGACGAACAAGGTGGAAATAAGACAATGCGTGATCCTTACGCCTACAAACCATTGCTAACTGACTACGACCTTCACTTATTGCACGAAGGAACTCATTACGACGCCTATAATCGGCTCGGCGCGCAACTGCGCGAGATCGACGGAGTGAAAGGCGTGAATTTCGCTGTCTGGGCACCTAATGCCGAGTCGGTCAGTGTTGTCGGTGACTTCAACCAATGGAGCGCAAAGACCCATACGATGCAGAAACGGATTCCTGGCGGTGTCTGGGAATTATTCGTTCCCGGCATGGAAGTCGGAACCCTCTACAAGTACTCGGTAAAGCAACTGGGCGGCCGCGTCGTCGAGAAGTGCGATCCCTATGGTTTCGCTGCGGAAGTCCCACCTAAGACCGCAAATATCGTTACCGATCTCTCGCAGCATCAATGGCAAGATTCCAAATGGCTTGAAGATCGCGTCAAGAAAAACGGCCTCGATGCCCCGATGTCGATCTATGAACTTCATTTGGGTAGTTGGAAGCGTGATCCTAGCGATCCTGATCGTTGGTTGAGCTACAGCGAGATCGCGCCGCAGTTGGTCGAGTACTGCCAGAAGATGGGCTTCACCCACATCGAATTGATGCCAATCAGTGAGCATCCCTTCACTGGAAGTTGGGGTTACCAAACCGTCGGTTATTTCGGTGCGACAAGTCGCTATGGCACGCCCGAAGATTTGATGGCAATGATTGATCTGCTTCATCAAAACAACATTGGTGTGATTATCGACTGGGTACCAGCACACTTCCCAAAAGATGACCATGGACTCTATAAGTTCGATGGCTCGGCACTTTATGAGCACGATGATCCTCGTCAGGGCGAGCATCCTGACTGGGGGACCATGATTTTCAATTACGGTCGTAATGAAGTTGCCAACTTCTTGCTTTCCAACGCCTTATTCTGGTTCGATAAGTACCATATCGACGGCTTACGCGTAGATGCGGTCGCGTCGATGCTGTACCTCGATTACAGTCGGGAGGGAAGCGATTGGATACCTAATAAACATGGTGGGCGCGAGAATCTTGAAGCAATCGAGTTCCTCAAACGCTTCAATGAAAAATCGCACGAACGGCATCCGGGCATTTTGACGATTGCCGAAGAGTCAACCGCTTGGGCGGGTGTTTCACGACCTGTTTACACTGGTGGACTAGGATTCAGCCTCAAGTGGAACATGGGCTGGATGAACGACACACTGCGTTACATGGCTCATGAGCCGATCCACCGAAAGTACCATCAAGATGAGCTCACCTTCTCACTCATCTACGCCTTTACCGAGAATTTCTGCTTACCATTCTCGCACGACGAAGTGGTGCACGGCAAAGGGTCGATGATCGACCAAATGCCGGGCGATCTGTGGCAGAAATTTGCCAATCTCCGCTTACTCTACGGCTACATGTGGACCCATCCAGGCAAGAAGCTTACCTTCATGGGGGGCGAGTTCGGCCAGTGGAAAGAGTGGAACTGCAATGAATCGCTCCAATGGGATCTCTTGCAATGGGATACGCACCAGGGCTTGCAGAACTACATGGCGCACTTAAACCATCTTTACAAAAGCGAACCTGCCATGCATGAGGTGGATTTCGATGCCGAAGGTTTCGAGTGGATCGACTGCCACAACCATGAAGATAGTGTCCTCGCTTACATGCGTAAGGCAAAGGACCCCAAGGATTATCTGATCTCGGTCAGCAACTTCACGCCCGTGCCACGGGTTGGCTACAAGCTCGGTGTCCCCGAGGTCTGCTGGTACGACGAAATCAGCAACAGCGACTCGGCCTACTTTGGCGGCAGTGATGTTGGCAACGGGGGAGGTTTGATGGCAAGCAACACCGGAGCCCAGGCCAGACCAGCCTCGATCGAAATTACGCTTCCACCACTCGCAACCGTCATCTTAAAACCACGCCGTGGTTGATCGTCACGCTGTGAGAGAAGGGTACCGCCCACATTCGTGTAATTTTGCACGTTAAGCAGCCCAGGTGGGTCACTCCTGACGCACGGAGCTATTTGCCGTTTCCAACACACGACAAAGTGTCCTGTGTTACTTAGCACGGTATCGTTCTGCGTAGGGCGTTTCAATCCGACGTCGCGTCGGCATACACCGTTTTTTCGCGGAACAGATAATACGAAGCGTAGATTCCGGCAAAGAGTACGCCCCGAAGCATGCGAGGAACGGCCATCTGAGCTACACGCTATTCGGGTGGAAAATCGTCGTAGTTCCACATGTTTGTGGCCGTGATTCCCAAGTAGTGGAGAACGATGAGGGCCGTAAAGACCCTCACTGCCGAATATTCACCCGCGAACACACGCAAGCCGTAGCAGGTAACAGCAATGCCAAGCACAACATTGGCTAGCAGATGCAAGCTATACCGTGGCTTAACCCCACAATGGCTAGACCAGCTGAAGCCAAACCTGAAAACAGAATGGCATATCCGACAGAAACTTGGAGCCGATAGGTGTTGGTTTCATGGAAATCCTAAAATTCAAGCTCAGTTTCCAGCCACTCGTTGTGGCGGTTTGCGTGAAGTATAGTTGCTTATCGGAACTGCTCAAATGCGTAAGGAGTAAATGACCTGTGTTAGTTAGCTAAATGCCTTCGTGACACATGAGGCATCGTCCTGGGTTGGATAATGTCCCAATAACGTACGTTTTTGGGACTCTCAGCGACTAGATACGTTCAAAGGACTTACGACGGCGGGGGTGTTCCAAAACCCGTCTCGAAATCAAAGTCCCTCTAGTTGAAGAACTTCTAGCTTTCGGCACTCGCTTAACGTGCAAAATTACACGAATGGGGACGGTACCCAAGAGAGGGGGATACGAAATAGCCATATCACGTCATTCCTGTTGAAGCGATCTTAACTTCTTTTAAGAAGAGTAAGCATCGACAGGATGAAGCCCTTTGATAGCCATTCCGAAGGGGATATCTATTGATCGACTCGATCGAGTTCGCGTACCCACTGGACATCCGACTCTTCGCCCAATGTCTTGTAGAGTTCTTTTGCCGCCCGGCCGATGCGAGATCGCATCATGGCCGGTAGGCCGTACCAAGTTTCACCCTCTTGGATAAAGCGAGCACGAAGGGCCTCGTCCGATTCCAGATGCGATGCAACGCGCATGATGTAGGCGATCGAGTGATCGTGGTTGAGTGCCACGCCGACTTCTTCATTTCCCAGTTCAAAAGCCTTTTCTAACAGATCAGGTCCGGCGGCAAGCATTTGGTTCGGTTGACTCAATTGAAGCTGCACTTCACCTTCCTGCGACACACCACCCACCATCAGGAAGCTGAATGGATTGGTTTCAAATGATCCTCGGTTTTCTTCCTCGGTAAAGAGAGCTGAAAGGGGCATTCCCTTTTCCTCCGCTTCTTTGGCAAGCTTCTCGGCTTCGGCCAAAGCTAGTTCAGCTGCCTTTTTCTTCTTCCAAGCTGCAATTACCTCGTCACGAATCGCTTCAAGATTTGGCTCAACGCGTTCTAATCGCTCGGTGATGAGTGCCAAATAGCGGTTGCCATCCGCATCGAACGTCGATGCCGGTTCGTAGAGATCGAGGTCTCCTTTGCGGAAGCAAAGGACCCAAAATCTGTAACCTTGTGTTGCCGATTCTTCGGCATTCCCCGTTTGACCAATGGCTGAATCACGGAGATCGACCAAAGAGAGGGGATCCAATTTTTCATAGGAAAGTCCATGCTTCAATGCCAGTGCACCCAAATCAGCGAGCGTGGCCGGAGGCTCGGGAGCTTCTTTACCTGCATCCTCAGCGTCGAGTAGCGCATCGAAGTAGACCGAGTATTCGTCTTCCAACTCAATCTTGAGTTGCGTCATCAGATCACGAATAGCGTTGGCCGCATTCCCTTCGGCAATCTGTCGCCGAATTTGATCGCTCACTTCCTCTAGAGTTTGGTACTTTTTGCCCTCTTTGGTTTCGGAATCATCCGAGGCGTTTGGTTTCGAATCGTCAGCTTCGGAGCTTTCCTCTTCAGCATTGGAGTCATCGGCCGTTTCTTCTTCCTCCTCTTCCTCTTCAATCGCGTCTGAGTCAGTTGATGTTTCGGCTGTTTCTTCAGTTGTTGCCTTATCCGAAGCGGTTGACTCATCTTTTAATTCTTCCGTCTCCTCGCTGTCTTTCGGTTCTTCGGCTTCCTCTTCATCCGTATCGAAAAGGCTATCGTCGCCGAAGAGTGCTTCGTCAGCTTTGATGAAGCTTTCAAGATTCTCTTCGTAGTATTTAGCAATTTCTTCTTCGGTTACTGCTTCAGCAAGACGATCGGCGAAGGCATTGAAGTCGGCCTTTACATACTGCACAGCAACCCGTTCGGGGGTCGCAAACGCAGGGTTGGGCGAAGGGATTTCGATCCCACCGTAATCGACTAGTACATCAGGCACGGGGGCGATATTGCGGTACGCTTCATAGAGTTCGGTAAGTTCCGCTTCGGTTGGTTCCCCCGTCTTGTCGAGGAAATCATCAGTCCGAATCGGGGCCGCTTCGAGAATAATTTGGTCATTCACTTGAAGCCAATCTTCCCACCGCTCGGCAGGAAGGATGGTTTCAAAAGCGTAGGCATGGCTGGTAATGTAATTTCTCGAAAGCAGTTCTTCGCGGATTAGATCAAAGATAAAGCCTATCGTTGCTTGACTGCCGGCGCCTGAGTTGGCTCCTGAAATGATCTGACGCATCTGTTCGTTCGTTACCCGGTCTCGCCCCAGGGCGCTTAGGTAATCAATCACCATTTCATCGCTTACCACCATGCCCGCATCGCGAGCTTGCTGAGCAAAGATCTTCTTTTGGATAACGTCGCGTTCAACTCCTTGGCTGTAGTCCGTTGGCAGTTGGAGGGGACGCACACGCAGGGGGAGATCCCCTACGCCCGCTTCTTGGGCGCTACGCGTACCAACCATGTAAACTTGCTGCTGGAAGCTCGACAGGATGTTGCGGTGCATGATTGCATCGCTGAGTTGCTTTTCATTGATCTGGCCACCGTTCCACATGGCGACGATTTCATTGCCACGCGAGCCCATCCCGTTGCTTGGGCCACCGTTGAAGTACTGCATTAACGGGTCGGCAACTACGAAGGAGATCATGAGCAGACCACACAGTATGGCCATCGTAGCGCCAGTGTATTTACTTAATGTTGTAAGAGGAGTTGCCATAGTTTTTGTTGAGCAGCGTTGGAGATATCGTGGGAGAAGAGTTCATGCGGCATACCGCACGGAAGTTCTTCAGGATTATTTCTTGTAATGCCTCATGGCCTAGCAAAGCAGTCTAGGGGGCAAACTGTCCAGGTGCGACCCCTTGACAATGAACCACGAAAGGACGCATCGTGCTTCGCAACGGTTGCCTTGCAAGAAGTTTCCGCCAAGTTGTCCCTAGATCGTCTGCTGCCAATGACAGCCAAGCTGGGGATTCTCTGGCAGTGACGGGAATCACGCAATCCCAACCAGGCAAGTTGCTTAAGGTAGTTAGTGATTATTTGCGAGAATTGGGGTCATTTGGCCCGCATAACCCGCTCATAGGAGGGGTTTTTCTGGCGGTAACCTTTGTAACGAACAAAGTGGCTTGCAGTTAGTACCAAATGGCGGCCTAAAAATCGCTCTTGGTCGGATGACCCGTTTTATTTCACATCGACTACGGCGGTTTGTCTTGAACGACTGATATTGGCAGATAAGTAGACAGACCGACTAGAAGAGAATAAGAACTAATAACACTAAACGGAATTCCACGTTACAGCGTCCGTTAATCAAGCGTAATTCAAGATTTAATTGAGATATGGCGAAAAAAGCAGCCACCCCGACAGGCAATTCCTTGGTGATCGTCGAATCACCTGCCAAGGCGAAAACTATTGGTAAGTACTTGGGCAAAGGCTTTACGGTCGAAGCCTCGGTTGGTCACGTTCGTGATCTGCCCCAGGGTGCTGCGCAAATACCGGCAAAATATAAAAAAGAGAAGTGGTCGAGTTTGGGCGTGAACGTCGACGATGGCTTTCAGCCAATCTACGTTGTCTCGCCTGGTAAAAGTAAGCAAATCAAACTGCTGAAGGATCAACTAAAGAAGGCGGACACGCTCTACCTCGCGACGGACGAAGACCGCGAGGGCGAAG
>CAYGQU010000197.1:0-6151 GCA_964352045.1 uncultured Planctomycetaceae bacterium | reverse complement strand
GTTTTGACGTTGCCCAAGAAGCTTGGCGATTGGCCGTCCGCTACATGACGCCAGTCTTCTTGCTAACTGACGGTTACATTGCCAACGGCTCGGAACCATGGAAGATTCCAGATTTTAAGGATTTAGAAAAAATCCCTGTCACGCATCCCGGTCCGCTGGGCGAACGGGAAACCTTCAACGCCTATGCTCGTGACGAAAACTTGGCACGTCCATGGGCGATTCCTGGCACCCCAACGCTTGAACACCGACTCGGTGGGCTTGAAAAACAAGATGTCACCGGAAACGTCAGCTACGATCCGAATAATCACCAACACATGATTGACACTCGGGCTCAAAAAGTGGCGAACATTGCCAACGACATTCCCGAACAACAAGTTGATGGCCCCGACTCGGGGGACCTACTCGTACTGAGTTGGGGGGGCACCTATGGTGCCTGCCTATCGGCTGTCCACCAAGCGCAGAAGGCAGGTCGGTCGGTCGCCCATGCCCATCTACGCTACATCAACCCTTTCCCAAAGAATTTGGGCGAGCTCATGGGTCGCTACAAGAAGGTGTTGATGCCCGAGCTAAACAAGGGGCAACTTCGCACGGTGATTCGTAGCGAGTTCCTAGTTGATGCGATTGGATACAACAAAGTCCAAGGCAAACCCTTTAGCGTTGCTGAACTTGTTGAGCAGATCAATCTTCATGCCAGTTAACTAACACACCAGTTGTGTTGAGATAAAAAGAAATTCTTTACTTGTGCGATGTTCTCCCCCCTTTAATTCCCTACGCCTTAGCTACTAGACGATTAGCTACTAGACCACTGAGACTCTTATGAGCGTTGACCTATCGCTACCTGTTTTGAAACCAGCTGATTTTGCCAGCGACCAAGATGTCCGTTGGTGTCCTGGTTGTGGTGACTATTCGATCCTCGCTCAAATGAAGAAGGTGATGCCGACCTTAGGCATCCCACGCGAAAAGATCGTCTTCATCTCGGGCATCGGGTGCTCAAGTCGATTCCCCTATTACATGAACACTTACGGCATGCACACCATCCATGGCCGTGCCCCTGCCGTTGCAACAGGCCTCAAGACCACACGGCCAGACTTGCAGGTTTGGGTAATCACGGGCGATGGCGATGGTTTGTCAATCGGTGGCAATCACCTCATGCACTGCATCCGTCGCAATATGGATCTGAACATCGTACTGTTCAACAACCGCATCTATGGCCTTACCAAGGGCCAATACTCGCCCACCTCGCCTCTCGGCAAACGGACCAAAAGCACACCGATGGGTTCGATCGACAACCCTTTGCATCCCCTCTCGATTGCCATTGGCTGCGAAGCGAGCTTCGTCTCTCGTTCGATTGACACCAATATCAAACATCTTGGTGCGACCCTCAAGCGAGCTGCTGACCACTGCGGTACGTCTTTCATCGAAGTTTACCAAAACTGCAATGTCTTCAACGACGGCGCTTGGGACTACGCCAAAGATCGTGACACCAAAGCCGATACGACGCTCGAGCTTGAGCATGGTAAGCCTCTTATCTTTGGTAAAGATCGCGATAAAGGAATTCGACTCAATGGACTCAATCCCGAAGTGGTCGAACTTGGCAAAGGCATTTCCGAAGATGATTTGTTGTTCCACGACGAAAAGTCACCTGAGCCAAGCCTTGCTTACTTGCTGAGTCGTATGCGATATGAAGATGGTTTTCCCGAGCCAATCGGTGTCTTCCGATCGGTCGATAAGCCACGTTATGACGAGCAAGTCAATGACCAAATCGACGAAGCGACCAAAGCCAATGGCCCTGGGGACTTGAACAAGCTTTACAGCGCCGGCGAAACTTGGGTCGTCGAGTAAGTTCTACTTATATCAACTTGTTTAGAGCACAGGTAAGCTGGCCGATTATTTATAGCGGAGCGTTTCGATGTTAGTTTGTCCTGCATGTGGTGCCGAAGACCTAATCGAAGGGTCTGACGAATGCGAGTTTTGCAATCAGCCACTTACCGACCTGTCGATCCATGTTCCTAAATCGTCCGTCGAGGCGGCGTTGGTCCGTGACAAAGTGAGCAGCTTGCCAGTTCACCCGCCGGTGATGATCCCCCCTACAACCACCGTCGGTGAGGCACTCACTATTATGGTTGAACAAGGCATTGGCTGCATACTAATCGTCAAAGAAGAAAAGCTGGTCGGTATTTTCAGCGAACGCGATGCCCTGCTGCGACTCGGTATTCTTGCAAGTGAAAAATCGGAGCTTCCGATATCCGAATTTATGACTGCCCACCCGGCTATGATTTCCACTCATGACAAAATTGCCTTCGCACTACATAAGATGGACCTCGGCGGCTATCGCCATTTGCCACTGATGGAAGGCGATAAACCGGTTAGCTTGATCTCGATCCGCGATCTGCTGAAGTACATCACCGAGCATAATGCGGCTTGAACTTGAAGCCATTGCGGTTCAAGACTACTCGCCAATAATCTTAATCAGTGCTCGCTTCCGACGTCCACCATCGAATTCGCCATAAAAGATCTGCTCCCAGGGCCCAAAGTCAAGCTTCCCTTCGGTAATTGCCACAACCACCTCACGGCCCATAATTTGGCGTTTGTGATGCGCGTCGGCATTGTCTTCGCCAGTCCGATTGTGGTGATACCGCTCGGGAGATGCGTCGAACGGGGCGAGCCATTCGAGCCACTTTTTGTAATCCCGGTGTAGCCCCGGTTCATCATCGTTAATAAAGACTGACGCCGTAATGTGCATTGCATTCACCAGGCAAAGCCCTTCCGTAATGCCGCTGGCCTCAAGTGCCTGCTCAACGTTCGGCGTGATGTTCAAAAAAGCCATCCGCTCCGGAATATCAAACCAAAGCTCTTTGCGATAGGACTTCATATTAGGGGCCTTTGGGTGTGATGATACCCCTGTATTGTAAGCGAATTGTTGTTAGCTTTCAGCCGTCAGAATTCAGCTACTTCAAAGAAGAGAATAGAAGGCGGACGACGCGGATTGAAAGAATGATCGCGGATTTACTCCCGATCGCGAATTAACACCGATCAGTGAAGATTGGTGTGTTCTCCTTTGAAAAACAGCAACGCTATTCGATGCTAATTTTCACTGACTAGTAACGAGAAAACAATCTGCATAGATCCTGTAAATCCGTGTTTTCCGTTGTTCTAATCTTCTTCTGCTGATCGCCAAATGCCGACAGGTGATCGCTTTCTAACGCCTGTAACGATTAAGCGCAACTGGGCGATCCTGCGTTTACTTCCTAGGCGATTTACCAAACTGCTGGCATGACCTAGGGCGTGCCGACAATAGCGATAGCGGGCGGAATGCGCCCAAGGTTTTGTCCTATTTTGTGTCCTCACGCCTCCAGGTCGCCGATCGCTATGTTCGAAGATCGCAGCCCAAAATTCGATCTGGTTGCCTTGGTTTTAGGGGCGGGCACGCTGTTCCTCGCCATTTCTTTGGCAAGTTATGACCGCATGGACCCACCCGGGCAACTCGTTTGGCCCCCCGTACAAACGGTGGCGAATGCGTGTGGTTCGGCTGGTGCTTACACGGCACATACGTTGCTCGAAATGCTTGGCATTGGTGCTTACTACTTGGTCGGATCGCTTGGTTTGGTGGTCGGCCTATTGTTTTTGCGGCGTGAAATTGATCAGCCACTGATTCGCATGATTGGTTGGACCATGTCGCTTGTTGCCATCACAGCGATAGCTTCGCTAACGATCAAAACATGGTCTCCGGGCCCGATGGTTGGTGCTGGTGGTTTTGTCGGTGCGATGGGGCAAGCTTGGCTGGAATCGCATTTCGCTTCGGCTGGTTCCCTGCTGCTGGCCTTTTCGCTGCTACTTGCTGGGCTATTGCTGTCAAGCGATTACATGGTCTTCCAGGTTGCTGCCGTCACTGCCACTGCTTCGGGAGCGACGCTCGTTACCGCTGGCAAGTTAGGCCAAGCCGCCACGCGCCGTCTGAGTCATGCCCGTACGGACCTCGATACTGTACCTGCTGAAGCATTTGACAACGAAGCCGATGAGGACGAAGACGAAGAAGACGAACTTGCCGACGATGAAGAATGGGTTTACGAGGAAGAAGATGATGAGCTGGAAGAGGAGGGGCTCGAAGAGGAACCTGATGAAGTGACCACGACAGGGCTCGGGGCAATGGTTGGCGGATTGGGCAATAAAATCGCCTCGGCTCTCAAGGTAAAAACTCCTGATATCGCTGTGCCTGAGTCAACTGAAGAACTCGCTGAAGTGGCGCCGGCAAAAGTAGATTCGTCGGCACCAATGCTAAAGAAGCCGAAATCCAAAAGCGAGCGTGAAGAAATTATTCGCCAGCTCGAAGAGGCAGATCATGAAACCAACTTCGATAGCGACTACGAACTTCCTCCGATTGATCTTCTAATTCCCCCTGACGACGTCAGCTACGATCAGCATGAGAAAGAAGTCCGTCGCAAAGCGCGGATTCTCGAAAAAACGTTCGCTAACTTTGGCTTCAACGTTAAGGTTGTCGAGGTCGAGACAGGCCCCGTGATTGCTCAATACGAAGTCGAGCTAGAACCAGGCCTGCGCCTATCGAAAATTACCGGCTTGGCCGACGACTTGGCAATTGCGCTGCGTGCGCCAAGTGTTCGCATCGTAGCGCCCATACCAGGAAAAAACACGGTCGGCATCGAGGCTCCGAACGATACACGTCAAGTCGTACGACTGCGCGAAGTGATTGAAGAGACCGGACCGCAAGCTCGACGGATGAAAATCCCAATCTACTTGGGCAAAGACGTAGCTGGCAATCCCATGGCTGTCGATTTGGCTGCGCTCCCTCACCTGCTAATTGCTGGTCGAACCGGTACGGGTAAGTCGGTCTGCTTGAATTCGATCATCGCCTCAATCCTGATGACCAAGGGACCGGATGAAGTGCGTATGCTGATGATCGACCCAAAGATGGTCGAGCTCTCCGGCTATCGCAAGTTGCCGCATCTGATGCACCCAGTTGTCACTGACATGAAGAAGGCCGAAGCGATTCTTGCTTGGGCGGTTGATAAAATGGAAGAACGATATACGCTGCTTGCCAAGGCAGGCGTGCGTCATCTGTCGGTCTACAACCAACTGCCCGAACAAGAACTGCGCGATCGCCTCGAAGCGGCCGATGGTGCTCCCATGGACGAGGCAACCTGGAGCCTCGTTCCAAAGCAATTGCCATTCATCGTGATCGTCGCCGACGAAATGGCCGACCTCATGATGACCGCTGGTAAAGATGCTGAGCAACATATTATTCGCCTAGCGCAGAAAAGCCGGGCGGTAGGGATTCACCTCATTCTAGCTACGCAAAAACCAACGGTCGATGTGATTACCGGCCTGATCAAGTCCAACCTACCAGCTCGCATCGCGTTTCAGGTTGCTAGCCGAACGGATAGCCGGGTTGTACTTGACGAAATGGGCGCCGACAAATTACTTGGCAACGGAGACATGCTCTTCTTGTCGCCCGGCACGAGTATGCTACTGCGTGGACAAGGGACTTACCTCTCAGATGATGAAATCACGAGCATTGTTAACTTCGTTGGTACCGACGAACAACAATTCGCTGCTGAGCTGATGCAGCTCAAAACTAAAGAAGAGCAAGAAGCGGCCGAAGGACCCGCAGGCAAACTGAAGAACCGTGACGATCTGTATCAGGCAGCGGTTGATATCGTTGTGCGTGAACGTCGGGGTAGCGTTTCGCTACTGCAGCGATGTCTAGGCATTGGCTACGGTCGTGCTGCTCGTTTGATCGACTTCATGGCCGAAGACGGCATCGTTGGCGAATACAACGGCTCGCAAGCGCGCGAGATCTTGATCACGATGGAAGAGTGGGAAGCAATGACCGGCCAGAGCGATGCGACCGAACCGGTCGTCTCTTCGCCAGCAACCATCACTGCCTCGAGCACGGTGCTAGCTTCCAGCGAAGCTCCTTGGGAAGAAGAGGCCGTCACCGATGAGCCATCCAGCGAAGAAGATAATGAAGTGGATGACGACCGGGAAGAAGACGAGGAATACGGAGGGGAGGACACGGAAGACGAAGAAGAGGAACTCGCCGACGACGAAGAGTGGGTTTACGAAGACGAGGAAGAAGACGAACTCGCTGACGACGAAGAATGGGAATACGAAGAGGAAGATGAGTACGCCGACG
>CAYGQU010000196.1:0-6162 GCA_964352045.1 uncultured Planctomycetaceae bacterium | reverse complement strand
GGGTTCTAGGATTATATAACGGTAATAATCGTGCTTCGGCAGCTACACCAAACCAGTTTTTACTGGCAGATACCCTGGCTGGTCAGGTGAATGATGATCTCGTGGCCCAGAATGGCAGCTTCGAGCACAATTGGTTCAATAATGGCTCCTCCGTTACGCTTGATCGAACCGACATTGAATTTGGTGAAATCAATAACGAGCGAATCAACAATGAATTCGATGCAACCATCATTGAAACTGGCTATCATGACAACCAGCTAGATGCAGAAATGCTTCGAGACCCACGGGTTCGTGACGCCATTGCTAAGGCGACTTACCAGGGGGTTGTCGATTACTTCCGTGCAATCGATGGGGGAGCGACCCCTGACATTGACGCTCCGTCGCCTGTAACGAGCTTGCGTGCTGAGGCAGGCGTTTCGGGAACGGTCACACTTAGCTGGACTCCTGGTGCCTCTTCTTCATTCGCTGGCGATGCCGCAACCGATTACGTTGTTTATGCTTCCACGAATGGCTTCGGTTACGATGGAGGTACCCTTGTCGCAGGCGCTGCAACCACCTCGACCACACTTACCGGTCTTGATCCTAATAAAACCTATTATTTCCGTGTCGTAGCTCGTAACGCAGGCGGGCAATCGCCCGACTCCGAGGTTGTTGCCGCTTCTGCTTCAGGTGCTGCTGCGAAGGTATTGATTGTCAATGGCTTCGATCGACTCAGCCGCGACCTAGTTGCAAAAGAAGCCTTTCCCACAGCGGGGGGGATTGTCGATCGGATTCGCCTCCGGAGCATCAACTCATTTGATTATGCCATCCAAATTGCCGATGCAATGGACAGCCTCAATACCGAAGCTGATATCTCCACAACTTCCAACGAGTTCGTCGCTTCGGGAGTAGTAGATTTAGACGACTATGATGCGGTCTTTTGGATTGCAGGTGAGGAATCGACCCTCGACGACACTTTCAACACCGACGAGCAAAACGCTGTCGCGGCCTATCTGGCACAAGGTGGCAAATTCTTTGCCTCTGGCGCAGAAATTGGCTGGGACCTCGACAATCTCAACAACGGGAGATCCTTCTATAACAATTCGCTCCGAGCTGATTATATTTCGGATGATGCTGGCACCTATAACGTAACAGGTGCCATTGGCTCGATCTATGAAGGACTCAGTTTCTCTTTCGATGACGGCACGCTCTTTTATAATGCCGAATTTCCTGATGTAATTAATCCCAATGCGGGGTCCTCCTCGGCACTCACCTACAACAACGGTGCTGGTAACGCTGGTGTCGAATACACGGGGACCGGGGGCGAACAGGTGGTAATGTTTGCTTTTCCTTTTGAAACGATTGCCGATTCTTCGATTCGTACCGAAGTAATGTCTCGGACACTAGAATACTTTGGCATCGACACCGATCCCCCGATCACCGTGAGCATTTTCCTTGATAACGACGATGCTGCTCCGACCTATACCGAAACCGGATTCTGGATCACCAGCAGTGACCCTGGTGTCGGTGGGGGTACACAACGATTCAACCTTATCGGGCAAGCAGCCACGGCAACTTGGCAAACCGATCTCGAATTCGATGGTGAAGCCGAAGTTTTCATTCAGTACGATGCCAACACCAACCGAGCGACTGGCGCTTCGTTTACCGTTACTTCTGGAGCAGAGAGTTTCACTGTACCAGTTGACCAAACGAGCAATGACTTAGCTTGGGTATCGCTAGGAACCCTGGATGCCACCGCCGGACCGATTACCGTAACGCTTGATGCTGCTGCCAGCACTGGGGCCGCTAATTCCCTTGTTATCGCAGACGTTGTCAGGATTGATCTAACCGGGCTGCCAGAGCCCGAAGTCGCCTACGGGGATTACAACGGAGACAATTTTGTCGATGCGGCTGACTACACCGTATGGCGTGATGCACTGGGCAGTAATGTTGCCCCTGGCACTGGTGCCGACGCGAGTGGCAATGGCGTAGTCGATCAAGCGGATTACCAAATTTGGCTCGATACATATGGCCAAGTAGTGCCTGCTCCGATCCTTGTGTCATCGACACTTAAGGCTCCGACAGCTATCACTTCGGCTGCTACGGAACCAAGAGTTACCTCAGGTAATGTCACATCGAAAACAGAATCAGGTCTTGCAAATCCGAATGAACCGCCAATTGCCACGACCTATGATTTACCTGCTGTTTCCTTAATGTCAAACTTCGGCCAGACCATTTTTGCGTCTCGCCAATCCGTCCAAGAAACAGTATCTGAAGGGCATCGTTCCGCATCGGAGCATCAATTACACGACAAAGCTTTGCTCCTTTTAGGAACTATAAGGGGACGTTTGATTGATTCTGAAAGCTTCTTGAACGAATCAGCTGATTTTGATTTGCCAGTGGATTACTTAGACGAGGCTTTTGAATACTTGGACCAAACTGACATTGAGCCTGAATTCATCGAGGAAAGTTGAGAACCAGCAATGCGCTAGCTTGATACGAAGCTGCGCAGATATGAGATACATTTCTCGGCTCTACTCGCTAATTTAGAAGATAGATGAGACGCGTGCTGCTTGAACTGGGGATAGACAGATCGGATAAGTCCCCTAGCTAGTCGCTTAGATGGTTTAAGTTGTTTAGTATAAATTGCTTAGCAACAGATCAATTTTCATTTGGCCACTTTGATATTAGATAAATAGAAGTCAATCGCATCAAAGTTAACATTTAGAAATTATCGAGAAGGGAACCATGAAAAGTTCCCGATAGACAACACTTACAATTAGGGCGTTCAACCACTAGCAAGTTTTAGATTCAAGTCATAAAGAATACCGAACCAAATTCAATTTTTTGCTCCCCTCACCTTTTGTCAATTTGGCAAATGCCCCCGTGCAAGGATCAACCACCTATGAAAATTCGACTATCAATCACAGCCGCCGCTATTGCCATCTTTGCTTTACCCAGTGTGGTAACGGCACAGGTAATTTTTAGTGAAACCTTTGACGACGCATCGAGTGCCAGTAATTTTGCTGTAACAACATTAAGCGTAAGTACCGATGGCGGAGATCCACCCGTTCAGCTAACACCTAGTGTTTATTCTGAATTCGGGTTCGATTACAGTGCAACAGGTGCTTCAAGATTAACTCAATCTATTGGTGCGGCGCCTAATGGGGGTTCTTCAACTGGATTAGTACTTGCTACCAACCTAACCGGATCGAACATTTCTTCGATCAATCTTTTTCCTATCATTAGTGGAGCCGGACTCAACGTTGATCCGGTAACTGGGCTTCCAGTCATTGGTGCTAACTACAAAATGACATTTGACTTTTGGGGTGGTATTAATAATGTAGGTGGCACCACCGAGCACATGCAACTAGGTGCTCAAAGCAACGGTGACGGACAGCACTTAAATGGATTTGAACTTGCACAACCCGACTCAGACTACTTTGAAGTCAATATTGCTGGTGACCTTCTTACCAGTGATTACATTGCTTTCTCTACGCGCGGCGGAGTGCCACAGCTCGACCAAGCGTTTATCCCGAATACTGATCCAAACCCAGTAGCCGCTTTCCCCAACCCACCTTACACTGCGCAAGCAGCGGGTGGTGCACCAGGTGAAGCATGGGCAGAGGCAGAAATTCGTCACGAAGATGGAGTAACCACCTTAGCATTCAATGGAGTAGATATAACTTCAATCGATTTTGCTGACTTTGGTAACGACTTAGGATTTGAAGGCCTACCTTGGTTTGGTTACACCGACCTATTTAATTCGCAAGCGGGTGGTGACTCAACGAAGGTTGCAGAGCCAGGTGGCACTGGTTTTCCAACTGGAGACTACAATCTTGATGGCACAGTCGATGCTGCTGACTACACACTGTGGCGCGATACTTTAGGCGATACAGTCACTGCGGGCGAAGGAGCCGATGGCAATGGTAATGGTGCCATTGATGGTGGTGATTACGATGAGTGGGTTGCTAACTATGGCATGACCGGCGGTGGTGCAGGATCATCTTTCGACCCCTTCAATGCTAGCTTTATCTTGATTGACAATGTTGTCGTGGAGTTAATCCCTGCGGCATCATCTGCGGCTAGTGTTCCTGAACCTTCAACACTTGCGTTATTTGCCTTGAGCTTACTCGGCGCTATGCGTCGACGCTCATAATCGTTCTTTAATAACCGATAATTTTATGGGGCGAGCAGAAACCTGCTCGCCCCATTTCACTAATTTATACTGAAATTTGCTTTACCTTTGACTGTATTATTCCCCCATCGGCGACGACATCCATGTCGTGGTTCAAGCTAGGAAAGCAACGGGCCTTATAACATCATGTTGAATCATTCAATTACCACGTCCTCTGACTATCGACTTACGTGGAAAGCTTTCAAGCAACCAGGATTTACGCTGGTTGAGTTGCTTGTTGTAATCGCCATCATTGGCATACTTGTTGCTTTGCTGCTGCCCGCTGTACAAGCGGCACGTGAAGCAGCTCGCAGAGCTCAATGCCAAAACAACATGAAGAATCTATCTCTTGCAGTACTCAACTACGAAAGCACTAACAATGTTTTCCCAGTCGGCATGAAATTTGACGGCACAGGTCGTTTTGCAAGAATCGAACAATTTAGAGCTATTAAAGAAGGTTGGTCAGTACTAGTTCTCCCTTACATGGAAGAGCAGTCCTTATACGATCAATTTGATCTTTCACTGCCAATAGGTGGAGGCCGATTGAGCCAAGGCCAATCTGTTGCCAATTGGCAAAACATTCAAGCTCGAGGGACTCCAATTAGCAGCTTCGCCTGCCCCTCTGATCCAGAAAACACCGTCCTCTATAACGGCGGATCCGACACCGCTTACGGAGACAACTGGGCAAGAGGTAATTACGCTGCTAACACAGGGCTAAACTTTATTTATGGTACAGCAGATGGGACTACTGCCAACTACAACGCAGGACCTGATTCGGCTGGATGGAAGGGACATGAAACAAGCTATCTACGAAGAGGTGTTTTTGGAGTTAACACGAGTGTTACACTATCTCAAATTACAGATGGAACTTCAAAAACCATGATGCTTGGAGAAATTCGATCGGGGTTCAAAGAAATTGACCATCGTGGTACTTGGGCTTTTGCCCACGCTGGTGGAAATCTATTGGCAGCTCATGGTGGAGGTGGAGACGACAATGGTCCAAATGCTTGTTTTGATAATGCGGACGATGTTCCCCCAAATTCCGTTGATTGCCGTGGTGATGACTACGAACAGTCGCAGGTAGTTTGCATGACTTGTTTTCAGGGTAGTGGGATGGCTCAAGCCACCTCTAGAAGCACGCATACGGGAGGAGTGTTTATTGCAAATTGCGATGGCAGCGTTAGTTTTATTAGTGATGATATTGAGACAAGCGGTAATCTCGGGCCTTGTTGCTCTCCTTGGGATCATTTAATAGCCTCAGCGGACGAAGCCGACGGATCATCCTACGCTCGAATTAAGGCTAGAAGAGGAGGCTAGGCTGATTAAATTCAAACCATAGCAATAATCCCATTCTTAATAGCTTTATTAATTTATTTTCTGTTGATAAAGCAAACCTGGACAATATTTTTTTTCTGATCTAGCAGACAATATTTTTTAAGAACGTTTAAAGCATGAGGCACTTACTATTTCTTGGAATCCTAACATTAGTAGTTGGTTGTGGTGGAAAGCAAACCGCGCAAGTTAGTGGTGTTGTTCGCTACACCGATGGTTCCCCAATTGAAGGTGCAGCAAAAGTCATCACCTTCCTACCGGCAATTGACTCATCGGCAAAAATCAAGAAAGCGGCATCAGGCACTCTCCGTGACGATGGTACTTTCGTCATGATGACACGACGACGCGGTGATGGAGTTATTTGTGGCAAATATAATGTGACTTTTGCTGTTCTCAGCCGACCGACTGATCCTAATTCGTCACTTATCCCAAAAAAATACACTGGCGAAGAACCTTCCCCCTTCGAGCCGATCATTGTTGACCGTGATATTACCGACCTAGAGTTCCTGCTCGAAAAAAAATAACGAAACCACTTTTTGGCAGCCTTGGTGCTGTTAAATAAATTTTCGACGAAAATTAGCCGACCACACCGCGACGTTAGAAACGAGATACGCATGTCAAACACAAATCGAAATGGTCAATCCAATACATGCGTTAGCAAGACAGGCTTTACT
>CAYGQU010000195.1:0-6168 GCA_964352045.1 uncultured Planctomycetaceae bacterium | reverse complement strand
CTTCACCGCGCTGATTGCTGTGGTCAATGGCATCATCGGTTGGACAGGTGCTGAGCTGTTCGCTAATGGCTTTATTGGAGGCGAAGAGCCACCCAATTGGAGCCTCGAACTCATGTTTGGCTACCTCTTTGCACCGCTAGCGTGGGTCATGGGCATACCTTGGAGTGATTGCCAGCTCGCAGGTGAGTTACTTGGAATCAAGTGGTTTGCAACCGAGTTCATCGCCTACCAACGGCTCGGCGAATGGACTGCCCCCGGAAGTGGAATCGAACTTGCCGAGCGATCGGTTACGATCTTAACCTATGCACTTTGTGGTTTCGCCAATTTTGCTTCGATTGGGATCCAACTCGGCGGTATCGGTGGCATCGCCCCCGAACGACGAGGTGACTTGGCAAGGTTAGGTTTACGAGCAATGATCGGTGGTAGTTTGGCTGCTTTTATGACCGCCTGCGTCGCCGGGGTCTTGCTCTAATTCCAAGAAACACTTACTAACCTTGCTTTCCGCTCCCTTATCAACCACATCCACTGACCCTATACAACCTCTTCATGAAGACCCTGCTTAGCGAAAAAGAACTCCACGCCGGAGTCGCCCGTGTTGCTGAAGAAATCAAGACCACCTACCATGGCGAATCGTTAACGATTGTTTCGGTTCTTACCGGTAGCGTTGTTGTGGTGGCCGACCTGATTCGGATGCTCGATATGCCAATCCGAGTTGGAGTGATCGAAGCGAGCAGTTACGGGGGAGCCACCACTACTCGGGGTGAACTAACAGTTAACTCCGAGCTGATGCTCGATATCCAAGGCCGTCATGTCCTGTTGGTCGATGATATCTTCGACACCGGCCATACGCTCGTACGAGTGATGGAGAAGATGCAAGAGTTCAACCCAAAGTCCCTTCGGTCAGCCGTCTTGTTACGTAAGCATGGCCGCCAAGAGGTACAAGCGATACCCGACTTCGTTGCTTTTGATATCCCCGACGAATTCGTCGTCGGCTACGGCCTCGACTACGACGACCTATATCGTAATCTACCTTACTTGGCAGCCATGGAAGACGAGGACTTGGCCAAGCATAAAGAGATTGCTGAATCGACTCAGGGCTGAGTTTTTGTCTTGCTCAGGGCTGGCTTTTGCTCAAGGCTACGTCAACTGCTTCGTTCCTTCTCTTTTTCTATTTTCATAGCCTTTCTATTTACACAGCCGAGAAGTCTCAAAAAGCCTAACAAAGAGAAGCTGGGGATCAGGGACTTGAACCCCGACTAAAGGAATCAGAATCCTTCGTGCTACCGATTACACCAATCCCCAGTAGGTCGCGAAATTTACGTCCGCCGTTTGGTCTGTATCATCTTATCAAGATCGTTTGCTATAGGTGAAGCCCTGGAGCGGAAGGACCCTATTGAGAAGTGTGGTTAAATTGTGGGCATGTCTCTTTCGTGTTTTGGTCTGGTTTCCTAGAATTGGGGCTAGCCGAAATCAGTTTTGGCGATTGCTTGTTCCCCCCACCGGCCAGGATCAGTATGCCCCCTAAGTTGCCCCATCTGAGTATCGTTCAAGGCGTCAATCCAGGAAAGCAATTCCCCCTCTCCACCGAGCGATCGGTCATAGGCCGAAGTGCCGACTGCGAGGTTGCTCTCGATGTGGCTGCCGTCAGCCGTCGTCATGCGGTCATTGTACACGAAGGTGATGAGTATCTACTCGAAGATCTAGGCAGCCGGAATGGTACCTATCTCAATGGGGTCCGCATTGCAGGTAGCACGAAACTCAAGCATGGCGATCGCATAATCGTCTGTGATCAAGAACTCTCGTTTGAATCGCCCAGGGTTCCATCCATGCTTGGTGGCGAGATGCCGATGGAAGAGCAATCCACCTTGGTTCAAATGGTAGGTGACGAGGACGAAGAGCCTACAGCCAACGTGATGGCGACGATTAGCCTTGGCGAAGGGGGAGGGCTGAGCCTTTCGGCTCGACCCGAAGTTAAGCTTGCTGCTCTAATCGAAATAGCCCACGGCCTTGGTCGGGCGATCACAATTGACGAAGTCTTACCCAAACTACTCGATAGTCTCTTCAAGATCTTCACTCAAGCCGACCGAGGCTTTGTCGTCATGCGGCCTGAGCCCGATGCACCACTCGTGCCAGTCGCCTCGAAAACGCGTCGCGGCAATATGGAAGACCAAGTGCGTATCAGTCGTACCATCGTCGAAGAGGCGATGACCGGGCAAAAGGCAATACTCTCGGCTGACGCGGCTAGTGACGAACGCTTTAGTATGGCGCAGTCGATTGCCGATTTTCAGATTCGCTCGATGATGTGCGTACCGCTGATCAACAGCGATGGGGAATCAATCGGCGTTTTGCAAGTCGATACGATGAATCAAATGAGTCGCTTTACCGACGACGACCTCGAGGTGTTAGCCGCCGTCGCTAGCCAAGCGGCCACGGCAGTCGATAACGCTCAAATGCACGATCAAGTTGTTGCACAGCGTGCGCTCCAACGTGACCTTGAGCTGGCAAGTCGTATGCAACTGGCGATATTGCCTTCGAGTCCACCTAAAAAAGAAGGCTATGGCTTCTTCGAGTACTACGAATCGGCCCGACAAGTGGGGGGTGATTATTACGACTACGTTCAACTTCCGGGTGGTCGGTTTGCTGTCGTGTTGGGCGATGTGGCAGGCAAAGGGGTAGCGGCGGCGATCATCATGGCCAAGCTCTCGAGCGACGTCCGATTTGCCCTCGCGACGGAACCCGATCTCGAAAGTGCCGTTAATTATGTCAACCGAGCGTTTGCCGAGCAAGAACTCGAAGACCGGTTCGTAACCATGTACTTTGCCGTCATCGACCCGACGACGCATGAAGTGACGATGGCCAACGCAGGCCATATGCCGGCGATGCTTCGTAAAGCAGATGGTACGGTGATTGAAATCTCGGAAGAGGTATCGGGCCTGCCGATCGGCGTCTTCGATGGTTACGAGTTCGAGTCGATGAAAATTACGCTCGAACCGGGTGAATCCATCACGACCTTTACGGATGGTTTCAGTGAAGCAATGAACGAAGCCAAAGAACTTTATGGCATCGAGCGTCTCTTAGAAACGGTTGGTACCGAAGCGAAGAGCGTTGCCGACCTTGGCAAGCATGTTTTGGACGATGTTCGGAGGTTCGTCGATGGGCATGCCCAGAGCGATGACATGTGTTTGTGCGTCTTTGGACGTGATGCGGAGTAGTTTTTAGTACGAGCTCTCGATCCAAGGGCTATCCGCTTAAGGGGTTAGCTGCCTGCTTTGCTGTTAGCTTTTACGTCGGGACAATAAACCAACGCCAGCGAGTGATGCCAATAGGAGTGTTCCTGGTTCCGGAACCGCGGTGGCCGAGATGAAATCGCCGCTGCTGATGTAGCTAGCAACCTCACTGCCGGCGAGTTGGCCCAGCGTGTCGTCGAAGTTCCAATGGATGCCAAGGTAAACACGGCTACGTCCATTTTCGGCCATGGCTGCCGAGAAGGAATCGAAGTCACGCTCGACGCCTGGAAGTTCTTCCGACGTGAGTGTGAAATCGATCGCATCGGTGCCGTAGAAGTCAATCAGTGCCTGAAAGACCGCTCCGCCAAATGTGGCATGGCCTGACAGATAGGTGGGGAAGGGGGGTGTGAAGTTGTTCCCCGTGCCGCCGGGGGCTCCAAGCGGGGTCCAGTCTTCGTCTTTTTCAGTAAGAAGGTTACCATCGAGGTCACCATCACGAATGCCGGTGACAGGACGCCAGAAGTCGTATTCGAATTTTGAATTCCATGAGACGATGCCCGCATCGGCCATGGCGACCGTTGCTTTGGCAAACAGTTCGGCATTCTCTTTTTCGGTATTACCTTCTTGCACCGCAACGGTTCGCAGAACGTCGTTGAACATTCGCATGGGGGTCCCCATGCCCAAGCGGTCGTAAGCCCAGAAGTTGGCAATCTCTGTCTGGTCGGCAGTTCGGGTAGAGTTAGTAAGCGAACCGAGTTCTTTTACCTCGTTGTAGGCGTCGGCATACTCTTGGCTGGAAAGGCTCGGGGGTGGGGGGGGGAGAAAGCTTGCTGGTGACTGAATGGCGAAGGTATCAACCTCGCCCCAAGCGGGACCCCACGCTTGCTGTCCCGGATTCAGCGGATCCGACTGCCAATGCCCGACCGCATTGGTAGGCATGTATTGTGACATCGAATCGTAACCATCGTTTGCACGGTAATCAAGAATTGATTGGCCAATCGACAAGCCTAAGGCGATTCCCTCGGTCTTTGCATTGTTGTTGGTGAAGCCAGCCAAACTGTTGACAAGACTGGCGTCGAGCGAAGTTTGTTGATCGGTATAGAGGGAGCTTAGTACGGTATGGGCTGCTTGCACGGCGGCGACTTTGCCCGAGGCTGAAAGGTTCGGCGAACTATGGCCGGCGCCATAATTGTAAAACATCAAGCCATTTTGTTCGGTCATTGCAAAGGCATCGTAGATGGCAAGATTCATCATCGCCATCGAACGAGATGCCATACCAGGATTTTGAAGATCGGTGTTGGCTACCAAAATGTCCGAGGCGATTTGATTCCATTCAAGAACAACATCGGCTTTCGATATCGAGCTAAGGCAAATAGAAATTGCTAAGCAACTGACTGCCAAGGATCGTTTCTTAAAACGCAATTGATTGGGTAGGTTGTAATTCATGGTGCTATCAAACGGCGGTGTGGAATTGTTAAGGAGGACGCTTGGACCAATTTAGTCCTGTATCGATTCACCACGAAGCGCAGTAAAAATCTGCTAAGTCAAGTGGAGCGACAAATGATGCAATCCGTTCTTAACGGCACCATTGTCGAGTTAGAGATCGATCAGGACCAACCATGCACGCTAAAACCGAAATGTTTCGGCTTAAGAGATGATAGGTTGTTGGTCGTTCGCGTGATTAGGCTCTCACGTGACAGTGTTCGATTAATTCAGAAGCCGTGCAGACGTATCCAACCAGAAAGGGCCCAAATTCTGCGTAGCGGGCACTCGCCTCGTCGAACCGCATCTCATAGACGATCTCTTTGAGATACTGGGGGTTCGCTCCCCATAGTGTAACCCCCCACTCCCAGTCGTCAAAACCAAAAGCGACGGTTATTAGCTGGCTGACCTTGCCTGCATAGGCCATTCCGCTGCGGGCATGCTCGCCCATCATACGGCTCCGCTCTTCTTTGGAGAGGCTATACCAGTTTTCGCCCGTCTTCCGCTTTTTATTCATCGGGTAGAAACAAACTGATGGATAAGGGGGTATTTCAGGCGTAAGTCGTTGCCTGTTCATACCTTCGAGCCGATCAGCGTAAGCCTTGATTTTGGCGTTAAAGGGATCGGTGCCGGGCGTTTCCCCCTCTCTTTCGAGCCGTTTGCCGTATTGCTCGGGCGTCGGGACATATTCGCTAATTTCTGTAACCGAGATGAACGAATATCCGGTTCGTAGGATTTGCCCGGTCAAACCCGCCATGAGCCGTTGGTGGACGGCGTCGATTTTTAACGGATCGGGATCGAGCATCATTAGGCAAAAATCAGCTTTGTGACCACTCGTGATCGAGAGTTGCATCCTAACGGGGGCAAACTCGTTATCGAAATCAAGTTTCTGATCCAATTCCTTGGCTACGGTTGCACGTTGCGAAGGGGTCATGGCGTGGAGCGCGCTGCGGTCGAATGAATAGTAAAGATGGCTACAATGCCAACCCCCATCGACGGGCGAGAGGCTAGTTTCAATCGACGTAGGATCAGGACGACCGTGGCTCATCACAATTTAGTCAATGCGTGTTGGGTAGGCGTGGTTGGTGGGGAAAATTCGCTCAAACAACGATCCAGCATGGATAGGGATCGTCGCTTATCGTTTGAAATGATTCGATTAGTTGGACGAGCGTTTATCCGAGCCGCTGCCAGAACGACTACCGCTTCCACTGTTGTGACGACGTCCGCCGCCACCTCGATTGCCGCCACGCGAGCGCCCACCACGGGCTCCGCCGTTTCGCACTGCCGAAGGACGTTGGTCCCGGGCAGCGATGTTGGCATCGACGATGGCCCCGATGGCAACTTGCCAGGGGGTAATGTCTTTGTGTGAGGATCGGGTTGGTGAATCATCGGCGGAATCCTCGTCCGATTGATCCGACGAAACTTCGCCATCGAATTCTTCGTCTTCCTCGTCGCCTGA
>CAYGQU010000194.1:0-6173 GCA_964352045.1 uncultured Planctomycetaceae bacterium | reverse complement strand
GGTAAGCTCCGTCTCGCTCATGCCGAGCGTTACTTGGTTTGAGATTTGATAAAAATCGCCCATTGCTTGCGAACCTTCGCCATATAGACCTCGCACGGCCAGGTTAATTTTTTGCAAACTGCGAAAGACTTTGTCGATTTGCCGAGTGATGACCAAAGCGGGCAGGTGCAGCATGACGCTGACGCGGACCCCGGTACCGACGTTCGTTGGGCAGGCCGTCAGGTAGCCGAGTCGGTCGTTGTAGGCATAGGTCACCTGCTCTTCCAGCAAGTCGTCAATGGCGTTGATTTGTTCCCAAGCGGTATCAAGGTCGAGCCCCGAGTGCATGACCTGAATCCGCAAGTGATCTTCTTCGTTGATCATTACGCTAAATTGTTCGCCTGCATCGACGACTACGGCCCTGGCCCCTTCTGATTCGGAAAGTTCACGGCTAATGAGTTGGCGTTCGACAAGGAACTGTCGATCGACTTCTTCAAGCTCTTCGACGTTAAGATAATGAGCCATTGCTGTCTGGCTATCATCGTGGCTATTTGTTGCTGGAAAACGACCAGCGGCGTTTAGGGCATCGACGCGTGCGTGTAAGATTTGCTCGATCTGTGTTCGGTCTGCTTCGGTCGTCCGTGCGATGAAAGGAAAATCCGATAAATTGCGGGCGAGTCGAATACGGCTGCTGATCACGATGTCCGATTCGGGACCCGAGCCACGAAGCCATTCACCACACCCCCGAGCTAAAGTTTGCAGATCAAGCGACATGTGAAAAGATTCGTGGGGATTAGGGAGTGTTGAGAAACAAGTTCTTGTAATGGCAACGGAAAGCGTTCCAGACGCTTAGTAGCTACAGGCTAGTTGCTACTGGCAGCTTCTTCGATCTGATGAATCTCGTCTCGAAGCGTAGCGGCTCGTTCGTACTCTTCTTTCGAGATCGCTTCTTTCATTTCACGACGCAGTCGGATGAGTTGTGTTTGCTGTTCGGCATCTTTGCCGCTATGTTTTGGCATTTTTCCAACATGATCGGTTTCACCATGAATGTTGACTAACAGTGGTTCGAGTTCTTTTGCGAAGAAGACATAATCATGAGGGCACCCAAGTCGTCCTTGTTTGCGAAACTCAAGAAAGCTAATGCCGCAAACAGGACAGACACGGTCGTCAAGCCGAGCGAGTTCTTCGGCCGTTTCTCCGACCGCTAATTGTTGGGCCAAGAGGCCCGCCATGGCTGGCATGACTTCATCAGCTTCCTCGACTGCAGGGGCGAGAAAGGCCTTTGCACACTCTTCGCACAGATGGACCTCTTTGGGCTCACCTTCCACGAGGTCGGTGATGTGAAAAGTCGCCGGCTTTTCGCATTGCTGACACTTCATCGGAGCCGGTCTTTCTTAGTGAATTAACTGGTAAATATAAAAGTAAATTTCGCTAACAACGATCTTATCGGCCAGCGGATGTCACGACAAGAGAACTAGCCCAATCGAACCAACCAATAAGAAGCAACAACCGACGAGAACCAAGTAGATCGCCTGTGAAAATCACTTGTGATTAGGTTTGTAGCGAACTAATCAAGCGGATACCAGTCTTTTAGGCAGCTCGGCCGTAGCCTGCGTTGTTTGCTAGCCAATCGGCTGGTAGATTATTGTTCACTACGAACCTTAAATCATTGTTTCAAACTAATATGTCACACGCGTACCAGCAGCCGAATTTTGAGACCTTTTCCCAATTGGCAAATGGAGTCGATGCGGTACCAGTTTGGCGACGGCTAGTAAGTGATTCGCTAACGCCTGTTTCGGCCTTCAAGGCGCTTGATCAATCTTCCGATACGCAAAGCATTGCTTGCTTGTTCGAGAGCGTTATTGGTGGCGAAAAGGTAGGACGCTACAGTTTCTTAGCGACGGACCCCTATCTGTTGCTCGAAGCTCATCGCCAAGAAGTTACTCGTACTCCACTCGGAACCGATGAACTAGCAGAGACATTTACCGTTGAGAATCCCTTAGAAACACTTCGAAAGGAAGTTGGTAAAGTTCGTGTTGCTAAGCCGAAAGGGTTACCCCCCTTTGTCGGCGGAGCCATTGGTTATGCTGGCTACGATACGGTGCGCTACGTTGAGAAGTTGCCGAAAGCGCCAGAAGATGACCGTGGTTTGCCCGACTTAGCATTCGCGTTTTTTGATCACATGCTAGTTTTTGATAATGTTGATAAAACGATTTCGGTGATCGCACTGGCCAGAGTTGATAAAGCCAACGACGAAGCCTCACTGCGATTGGCCTACGATGAAGCTACGGAGCGGGTCAATCAACTCGTCGAACGTCTTTCCACCCCCCCAAGCCTTGCTCTGGCAGATATCGACACTGCGGGCGATGTCGATCTTGAATACCAATCGAACTTTACCGAGGAAGACTTTACATCGGCGGTTGATAAGTGTGTCGAATACATTCGAGCGGGCGATATTTTTCAGGTCGTTATTAGCCAACGTTTTGAAACACCACTTTCGGGCGATCCGTTTGAGCTCTATCGAACCCTTCGCGTTGTCAATCCGAGTCCGTTTATGTTTTATGTACGGATGCCAGGTTGTTCATTGGTTGGGAGTTCACCCGAGATCATGGTGCGGGTTCAGGGGGGAGAGGTGACGGTCCGCCCACTCGCCGGCACACGACCGCGTGGAACGAACGAATTCGAGGACGAGCAACTTGCCGAAGAGCTGCTTGCCGATCCGAAAGAACGAGCCGAGCATGTCATGCTTGTCGATTTGGGTCGTAATGATGTGGGTCGTGTTGCTGAGTATGGTACCGTTGAAATTTCCGACGTGATGGTCATCGAGCGCTATAGTCATGTGATGCATATCACTTCCAATGTGACGGGCCAACTACGGGCTGGACAAGATTCATTCGACGCCTTAGCCGCTTGCTTACCAGCGGGAACCGTGAGTGGGGCTCCGAAGGTTCGGGCGATGGAAATCATTGACGAACTCGAACCACACCGCCGCGGGCCCTATGCCGGTGCCGTCGGCTACCTTGATTTTGCCGGTGACATGGATACCTGCATCGCGCTACGGACGGTAGTTGTGCAGGAGGGCGTTGCCTACGTCCAAGCAGGTGCAGGCGTGGTAGCAGACAGCATCCCCCTGGCCGAATATCAAGAGACCCTCAACAAAGCCCGTGGCTTATTGAAAGCGATCGAAATAACTAACGAACGCCTTTCTTAACTACAAAATCAACACGACCTAGTAAGCCCGACTCATTTGATAGATGCCGAATCGGTCGACGTGCACTAAATATGCCTATCTGGGTAGAGAAGGGGTTTGGGGAAGGCTTGAGCCCAACGGATTGATAGGCGACGATACAAACATGGTAAGGTGCTGTGCAGTAAGGTGCTGGGTCGCTTTACCATTCGTTTTTTGTCATTTGGGCTTCTTATTTTTATGTCTTCGCTTGCTGGCCAACTTTTGGTTGCATCACGCAATCTTCGCGATCCGAATTTTCGTCGGACCGTTATCTTGTTGCTTGATCACAATGACGAGGGAACGTATGGCGTCGTCTTGAATCGACCGCTGGATCGAACCATCCGCGAAGTTTGGGAGACGGTTGAATTCGAGCCATGTGATTCCGAACAGTCACTTAACCAGGGAGGACCTGTACAAGGTCCTTTGATTGCGTTGCATACTTCTGAGGAGCTTGGCGAAAGACGGTTGACCGACGGGCTCTACCTCTCGATGCAACGTGACACGGTCGATCCGCTTGTTCGCCAGACAGAGCATCCGTTTCGCATTTATGCCGGCAACAGTGGCTGGGGGGGCGGACAGCTTGAGGGGGAAATGCTTGCCGGAGGATGGTACACTACACCAGCCCATGTTCAAGACATTTTTGACCCCCCCGAAACGCTTTGGACAAAGGTCACAAATCGACTTGCCCTAGGAATTTTAATGCCCGGGCAAGATGTCAATCAATTGCCGAACGATCCAACGGTCAATTAATGGATTCCATTCCAAATAAATAAAACCCGTCAACCATAGTTTCTGCCAATAGGAGTGGCTCGAACTAGGATTGACGGGCGTCAGCGGAGCGTTGCTCAGGTGTCGATCCAGATGCTCCCAGTTTTTCTTACAGTTGAAGCTTCCGGCCACGGCATCCAGCCCATCCAACAAGAGTCATGGCAGCAATAGCTGCTGTCGTGGGCTCTGGCACCGTAGAGTAAGCAATGCTTCCAACTAACGCTTGAGCTTGAGCCCCCACTTCACCTTGAACGAGTCGGATACGACTAACGGCTAATGCCCCCACAGCCGTCGGGTCGATTTCAACTGTTTGATAAGCATCATTGGCGATTGAAACGTAGTCTTCAGCGCCATTTCCATTATTGATGCTTTCGATGATTGTGCCTGATCCATTGACGGTAACGCCCCCTAGCCAGCGGACATTATTTTCGTCGTACCATACGAAACCAACATTGGCATCATCGAAGTTAATGCTTTCGCGATTGTTGCGATCGGATGATCGACTACCTCGTAGGTTCAGTGAAACTTCGCTAGCATGGCTTGACGAATCGGCTAATAGTGAATTGACTCCATTGGTGAAATCACCGAAGGGGATGTTAACTTGCCCCTGACCGGCAAAGCCCCAAGTCCGATTGCTACCGCTGACATAGTACGGACCATTAGCAAAGAACTTGACTTCACCCGGAGCAAGGAAGTCGATTGCCCCCTAGATTTGCTGGGTCTGAGCCAGGAGCCAGCCCTGTGAAATTGGTTGAGAAGTCTTGAGCCGTAGCGTTGATAGAACTTGCGATAAAAATTGCTAAGATCGCTATTAGTGACAGAAACTTACATTTGGCCATCAGAGTTGTACCTCATTCTGGATTTGAATCGGCAGCGAAATTGAATTAAAGAGCACTGCTTAAAAGGGTTTAAGCAGTGGCTTACTAATACAATGTCAAGTTGCCTGCAATCACTTGCGAAGAAATCGAGATAAAACCAACTTCAAAGCAGATTTCGATAGTTCACAACCAGCGAATGGGTATTAAACGCCTTGATAAATACCGGGCGAAAGAAAAGATGCCTATTAGTCTAGTTTGAAAGAACCAACCGAGAGTCGCCGTTCAAGTACCAGGAACCCGTCCTGTATTTTTATTTGGAGGATCGGCGAGATAGAGGAACGAGGCGATTCGAGCTTCGTCAAAAGGGGTGACTTCGACGATAATAAGATTCTTTAATCGGCGAGTAAAAACATGAAGAGTATCATCAGGTCGATCTTCAAGCAATCTTTTGGGAATCGCATTCGCTTTGTCAACAAAAAGCAGAACAGGCTTCTCATCGACCCAGGCAAGCAGGCTTGTGGTCGATTCGCCCAAACCCTTAAAGTAGGCTAACCCAGCCATCTTAATTCCCTTGGGAAGTGACTTTAGCCAAACACCTTCCCCTTGCCGTTCGGCAAACGTGTCGGCAAAGAGTTTTTCATCATCACAAAACCAATCAGGTTTGAAACCTTTATTGACCGTACTTTGATAGATCGCAACGGCCGTTCGTTCACGATAGTGGTCAGGCTCGGGAAACAGGTAGTTGACACCCATTGCGAGCCAAGAACCGATGCCAATGAGCAAAAGAGCGGCTACCGACCATTGAGGCATTCCCAGAATCCGCCCGGCATGGCTTGTTTTATCTCGCGGGGCAACGGTTGGCGTAAGGTCTTCTAAGCTTTCGAGTAACGCTGATGGCATCTCGGCCGACGGGAATAATCGCTTAATGGAACCGTCAATTGTCTTTTGGAAGTTGAGACTTTTTTCGATCTTTTCAAGTTCGTCTCCTTCAAGGTTAGGATCGGTTAACGACTTAGCGGAATGCGTATCTTTTGATTGCTCGACGAGATTATCGAGTTTGCGTTCTATCTGGGGGCTTAATTTCGAAGGAAATTCACTCATCGTATTCTTCTTATAATCTTAAGAAACCATTCCTGCACTAAGTTTGTCTCGTAGTTTCGTGCGTACCCGATGAACATGGCTCATCGCGGTTCCCTCAGGGATGTTAAGCATTTCTCCTATATCACGGTAACTAAGTTCATGAATAATTCGCAGCAGTAAGCAGGCTCGTGGTAGTTGTTCAATTTCTTTGATAGCGGCTAAAACTTCCTGATCGAACTCTTCTTTGACATTAGAAAGCGAGCCCCGTTCGGCATCGTCCAGTCCTAATTCAATAGAGG
>CAYGQU010000193.1:0-6178 GCA_964352045.1 uncultured Planctomycetaceae bacterium | reverse complement strand
GTATAATTTATACGCAATTCTCGCTGGCTAAGATCATGCCAAGCTTCACGCAAAGCGCCGCCGACGACAACAATCACGAGGGCTACAATCGCTAATTTGATTGAGATGACCAGCCATCGGTTAGCAAGCAAAGAACGCAGGGTACCTATCAATTGAAAATCTGCCTTGTAGTTTTCGAGCGAATCAAGTCACTTGTTGTTAAACTTTCATGTTAATTGAAGCAAGTCGAGATCGAGGCTCTCAAAGGGGCCTCGTCGTGATTATTTATTGGAGTTTTTCCCGATGCCCCGTAAAGACCCGATGCCACAGAAAGAAAAGCCTGCGAAATCGTCACAAAAGAACCCAAAAGAGGGTTCTAAGGGCAAGGATAAGCCAGACGGAAAGTCGAAAGAGTCCTCAAATTCGATCGGCATCCCTCGTGTCATCTCATTGATTGTGCTCGTCGCGGTATTGCTACTGATCGGTGTGTTATTATTTCGGGTAATGGCCAGCTTCCTGGTACCCCTCTTTTTGGCGGCAGTTTTGGCGGTGATTTGTACGCCAATGCACGATTGGGTTAGCAAAAAGCTGCCACGTCGTCCCAATATAGCTGCCTTAGTAACCACCGGCATCATTTCGCTGCTGGTTCTCGCTCCGCTTAGTTGGTTCGGTTGGAAAGCTTATGTCGAAACAAGCCAAGTCGTTAGTATGCTTTCCGAGAAAGATAACCGAAACCAAATCATTCAAGTCGTCACCGAACAAGCAAAGCTATGGGAAACTTGGTATCAGCAAAAAGTCCGTGGCAATGATGATCTTACGGACGGCGAAATGTCAAACAACGCTTCGTCCACTACTGACATGAAAGAATCCGCCAAAGAAGCGAATCAAGAAGAAGCCCTCGTTAAGGGTTTACCAAAAAAATCATCGCCCCCCCCCACCGGTTTTGATTTGAAAAAAACGATACGGGATTCGATTCTAGGACTATCCGATAATTTCGTTCAGCTGGGCCTCACTGGCTTTAAGTCCTTAGTCGCTTTTGCTTTCGGGTTGGCGGTTATGATTTTTGCTTTGTACTACTTTTTGGCAGATGGCCCAGCAATGCTCGAATCGCTAATGCATCTTTCTCCAATGGATGACGATTACGAACGAGAGCTGCTACACCAATTCGCCAGAGTCAGCCGAGCTGTTGTGCTGGCGACGCTCGTTACCGCCGTCGCGCAAGGTTTGTTAGCAGGCATCGGCTACTATGCCGTTCAGTTTTTGCCGATGGGTATTGCCGAAGTACAGCCTGGGGTTGAACCGGCTGCTGCCGAACCGATTCTCTTGCCCGTATTTTTGCTAACCGTACTGACGATGCTGTTATCGATTGTACCTTTTGTCGGTGCCTTGGCAGTTTGGGTACCGACCGTGATTTGGATTAGCTTCTTCATTCCAGGAGGTTTTTGGCCGGGGGTCATTCTTGCCATCTACTGTACGGCAATCGTTTCTTCGGCGGATAACGTCATCAAACCGTTAGTGCTGAGTGGGCAGTCGAACCTCCATCCCTTGCTAGCACTCTTGAGTGTGCTCGGTGGGGTCCAGTTGCTGGGCCCGATCGGAATATTGGTCGGTCCGATGCTCGTTGCCTTCCTGCAAGCGCTACTAGGAATGTTGCGTAAAGAACTTGATGACATCAATGATGCTGACGAAATGACCAGCTTAAGCGCGTAAGGGGAAATATAATTCGCCACACCAAATGTTAACTTAGGTAAAATAACCCTACGGCGTTTATGAGCTTAGTTGGGGAACAACGCTCATATTTCAAGGGGATTCATCGAGTCTGACCTAGGTCCCTTTCTCAAGTTTCGCTAGAATCCCTGTCTAGGCGAACCTACCAAATCGCCGTTGGCACGGAGTGAACCCACAGCGGTTTATGCCGCGGCGCAGGCAAGGGTAAGGGTTTACCAATTTTTTACTTCCCCGATTAACGAGGAGCCTTTTCGATGGGTTCGTTGCTCGAAGGACAACACGCTTTGCTTTCTAAACTTTTGACGATCGTCCTACTAGCCACCACAACGCTGACACTTGCCGAAGAACAAGGCAAAGTGAATGACCCTGCTTGGGGCAAACCGCTGCATCGTGAAAGCACAATGGTGGCGGTTGATTGGCAGAGCACAACGAGCGAAATCCAAAATAAGCAAGCATTACAGTCTGTTGCCAAGCCAATTGTTAACGAACCAGTGCAACATAAGGTCTACCAAAGCCCCTCGGTATATCTCGATTCGCCACGCAATCAGCCTTCGGCCAACCCGTTGTTCGATGGTTTCAAGCAAGCGGGACAGAATCTATCACAAGCTACAGGGCAAACGCTTAGAGACCTTGGAACAGGAACAAAAAACGTCGCCCAAGGGCTCTATGAAGGCACTGCAAATACAATCGGGGCGGGCGCAAAAGCCATCGACAATACGGTTGATAATACCTTCAATATGGGTAACCAAGAGTATTTCAACCAACGTACACAGCAAGAAAATCCTAACGGCATAGCAAATCAGAGTACGCCAACGATTCGGCCCGATTTGTCACCGCCACCAATGAATCGTCAGACTGCAGCATACGATGACATGAATAACCAAGGCTTTGCAACCACGCAATCGTCGAATGGCCAATTCAACAACAGTGCCGCCAACGACAACAATCAGCAGTACAACCAGCAACAATTTACTCAGCAAGATTACGCTCAGCAGCAATACAACCAGCAGCAAAATGAAGTGCCTGCCGTGCCGAGACGGCCACTCGATACGGGCATTTCAACAAGCTTTGGCAATCGCCAATCCAACCCCAATTACGATGATAGCAATATGGCCACCGTTCAAAATCAGCAACCGAATAACAACTACGCTAACAACGGTTATGCAAACAACGGAAACAATAACCAAAGCTACTCGAATCAAAATCCGTACCAAAACAACGCTTCGCCGAACTACCAAAATTCGAATCCCAATTACAATCCGAATCCCAATTTGATTACCCCTCCTGGCGTCGATCAATATGCGGGGGGGACATCGCAATTACCAGCATGGACAACCCCCTCGTTCAACGATGTTTCGGGTCCTACGCTGCAAGAAACCGGCAGGCCAGTCACCCCACCAAACAACTCCTGGCCATCGCAAAATCCACAACAGGCAGACGTTTCCGTGACCGGCTGGGGGGGATCATCTACCCCTTCGCAAGTAAATAACCCGCCAAACAACCGCCAGGTGGCCCAAAATACAGAGGGACAAAACGGACCAATCAATCCGTCAAACAATAGCCAACTACTTTGGATCCTGGCCGGATTCTCGTTGTTTGGCAACGTCTACGGCTGGACTGCCCTGCTCGAGATGCGAAATAAGTATCGGGCCTCGCTAAGACGCAATCCGGTTAATCTCCGCGACGGAGGTCTTTGAGTGGCTTCGCGAAGGGGGCTGACCATCGAGGCTCTTCTGCTCGTGTTTATCGCCATGGCCAGTTGCGCAGTGGGCGAACAGCTCAAAACTAACCTTTATACCTACGAAGTCATTGCAACTTACCCTCATGATGAAAACGCCTTCTGCCAGGGTTTGGTTTTCGATGGTAAAAAGCTTTACGAATCGACCGGCCAATATGGCAAGTCTTCCCTTCGGCAAGTCGATTTAACGACCGGCAACGTCAAAAAACAACTGCGTCTGAACCGACGGATCTTTACTGAAGGCCTTACGCTCCTGGACGACAAACTCTACCAACTCACTTGGAAACAACAGACTGGTTTCATCTACAATGCCAAAACCTTAGAGCCCGTTGGTCGGTTTCGTTACAACGGCGAAGGATGGGGACTCACCCACGATGGCAAAGACTTTATCCTCAGCGACGGAACGGACAAGCTTCGGTTCCTTAACGCCAAATCGTTTCGTAGTTTCAAAACGATTCGTGTTAAAGAAGGAAAGCGAAAGATCCAAAAACTGAACGAATTAGAATTCGTCAAGGGAAAAATCTATGCCAACATTTGGTACTCGAACCAGATCGCCATGATTGATCCCGCAAGTGGCGAAGTCACCGGTTGGATCGACCTCGCCGGTTTGTGTAAAGAACCTTTAAGCCACGAAGCTGTCCTCAACGGGATTGCCTACGACGCAGCGACCGACCGGCTTTTCGTCACGGGTAAGTATTGGCCCAATCTTTATGAGATCAAAATTATTTCGAAAGATACTTCGCTATAAGATGATTCCTCTCCATGCGGGAGGAGCATCGAATTTACTTTTGCTCTCGACTCACCCCATAAAGGGTTTCTTGTGCGGACAGCACCTCGGAAGCATCTTCTTGCCATGCCGAGTTGGCTTCTTCTAGCCACATCGAATGCGCCTCGGGACTCATTGTTGGATTCGCTTCGCCATAGCTTGAAATCGAATTCTGCTCATCAGCCGAGAGTTCGTAGAGCGATTTATTGATCGCTTCGGCCCCGCTGTCGATTCGCCCGTCAAGTCCGCTCTCGACTTCATAGTGCGCTTCGTAACGCTCGTCTCCTGGTTGCCTCTGTGGGAAACTACGATTCAAATAACGCCGATGATTTGCTGCTCCGTAAGAAGATGCTCCGTTAGAGGCAGTACCGTAGGAAGCAGATTTTTCTACGCTGCCATAGGTGGATTCTTCTAACGGTTCGCCATAGATTGTCGATTCGTACGAGGTTTCATGAAGAGTCAACCTTTCAGAATCAAACTGCTCATCGGAACCAATGATGGTCCGTTTTGTCGTCAGTTCTTCGTACTCGGCGACAACAGGATCAACTTCTACTGCTTGAGTGATTGTTTTTGTGGTTATCCGCGGCTCGATCGGTGCGTATTCGGCTTCAACGAATGAGGGCATCTCGGGCTCTTCTTCTACCACCGCGACTTCTTCAATAATCGGCTCAGGCTCCTTGGCCACCAGCACCTCTGGCTCTGTCGATTCCTCGATAACGGGTTCTTCCTCTTCAATCTCATAACGAACCGGTAGACGACGAACATCGGTCTGTAAATCTTTGAACATCTCCCATACATGCTCATGGCAAGTAAAGACAAAAAGTTGGTGGCCATCCTTTGCAAAATCGGTCAGTACCTGGGCAGCAATCTTTGCACGGCCATCATCAAAGTTCACCAGCACATCATCGAGCACCATCGGTAATTGAACACCTCGACGTGCAAACAAGGCAACCAAAGCCATTCGTACACTTAGGAACAACTGCTCTCGTGCTCCACGGCTAAGATTTTCGACTGGCAGTGAAACGCCATTCTCATCGTCAACCATTAGAATATCATCGGCAAGCGGTGTCCAAATGCGTGGATAACGGCCGCGGGTCAAACGCGACAAGTACTTCGAGGCTTCGATCAGCGTTTCGGGCTGACGGTGTTCTTCGTAATCATTGCGAATCAATTCCAACATCGAACCGACCGAGGCACGCACTCGCCATTGACGTTTTGCCTTAGCAAGCTGCGCTTCGACCATGTCGAGTTCAATCTGCTTATCAGCTAGCGAAGTATCTTCAATCATCGCTTTGCGTTGTTCTTCAAGCGTTGCACGATGCACGACGATCTCGCGAAGTCGCTTCTCGATTTGGTCCCGTTCGCTCGAAAGTGTGTCCCATTCGCCCTCTAGGCGACCAATCTTGTCGGCAGCCATCAAGGTTTCATAATCCTCTTCGACGCCCGAAGTACCTATAGCAGCTGCGATTTCACGCGTGAGACGTTCCCGTTTTTCGGTCAGACGGGCGACTGTCTCCCAATCCGCAGCGAGCTGACGATAAGCCTGTTCGCCATCGACCAGAGCAGCACGGAACAGCGCTTCGCGATCCGCGTCAATCCGCTCGGCAACTTTCTCGGCTCCCTGATACTTCTCTTTTAAATCGCGAGCCTTCTCACGCAACTTCTTGCGGTGTTCGGTTCTTCCTTGTTGCAAGCGACGCTCCGATAGGAGGTGCTCAAGTTGCTCAAGTGGCTCGGCCTCTTCGAGAACCAATTCCGACTCTTCGGCCAAGGCAGTAATGCGACGCACGACGCGTTCATATTCTTGATCGCATTGTTCCAGCACTTCTTGCTTGGTTTCCGCCTTTGCCCTTAGCTCGGCAAGGCCCGCGTACTGAAGCGCTAGCTTTTCGATTTCGTTCGGTGTCGTTTCATCAGGCAAGCCAACTGACTGAAGGGCAATGCGCCATTCTTTTTCAGCCTTATCA
>CAYGQU010000192.1:5989-6199 GCA_964352045.1 uncultured Planctomycetaceae bacterium | reverse complement strand
GCCTTGCAATGTGGTACGAGTGAAGTTAGCACCGGTTGGAAAATACCCCTTGAAAGCCGTGATTACGATCTATCGCTATCGTTACTTGAACAAAAACTATCGGAACGTGCCGATGGCGACGTGCTCGAGGACTTGAGTCAAAGTATTGCCAAGCATTTGCTCACGTACCGACCTGAGATTATCGTTACTCCCTCGGAATCAAGCGATCAG
>CAYGQU010000192.1:0-5979 GCA_964352045.1 uncultured Planctomycetaceae bacterium | reverse complement strand
CGGCGAATTGCTTACCAAAGCGAGCGATCAAGCGATTGTACTCGCAGCCAATCACTCGGTGGCCTTGACCAACTTACCCCCTTGGCAAACTGCTCGGCATGTTCGCGTCGGTCCTGATCATGAAGGCATTACTATCTCAAGAAATACTAACGAGGGAACATCTTCTCCTTTAAGTCAGGGCACCCGTTTTTCAACGGGCGATTTCTCTTCATTATTGGGCAATTCACCCGCCAGTTGGACTCGTCTTGCATGGGGATTGCTAAGCGATTCACATTACGTTGCCCCGATAGCTTATCGTTGGCAAATCGTTATGAACCAAGGGCATGCCTCCTTCGGTGCAACGAACGAGCAGCGACGTGACCTGCTTGCTGGTCTTGCCGTGCCACGCAATGATGTGGCCCGACGCCCTAACGCCAATCTACCAATCGGACGACTCGACCAAATGCGGCGTGTTGCCCAAAAGCGACGGAACATGGAACGCCTACTTGCCGTCTCTGAAGGGAACCCTGCCTGGGCAGGACAAGTTGTTAACTTGACTGGCGGACTTGACGCCGATGCGGGCGCTGACTTGTTACACCAACTGGCCGAAGGGTATCGGACAACCGGGCGGACTGACCTAGCAGCCGACGCATATTACTTGTTAGCACGTCGTTATTCTCAAAGTCCACTTGCCGAAGCGTCACTTGTTTGGCTTGTTCAATACTACGCCAGCGGGGAAGAGGCTTATGCCTTGTCACGCAAGTCGGCACAATCAACAAAAGCGGCGGCGAAAACGCTTTCCAATCTCACCGACGCTGGCTCGATACCCCCGTTACAGGGATCGAATCAGGGCTCGACGACTGGTTCGTTGAGTTCCGAAGAACGATGGGAACGTGCCGCGCGGTTGGCTGATTATTTGGAAGCCACGCACCCAACGCTCTCGGCTGACCCCTCATTAAGGCTGACCGCCGCCGCGGCACAACGCTCGCGTGGCTACGGCACCGATGCCAAGAAGAGTGCCCTCTTGCTTTCGAAGCAAGCCATTGCCGATGACTGGCGTCGTGCCGCCCGAGTCGAGCGTTGGTTGTCGAAGCCTCAGGGGCTACCCCCCGAGAAACCAATTGCCAATTGTCGAGTAACCACCCGTCGACCTAAGCTTGATGCCCTTCTTGATGATCCTGTCTGGTCAACTGCCGAGCCCCTTTTGCTGCGGAGTGAATCGTTAATCGACCTGGATCAACCAACCCCAACAGTTTACTTTGCTCACGATGCCGAGTTTTTGTACCTTGCCGCAAGCGTACCAGCGCCTTCTCATTCGCCATCTGATGAGTTGGCAAATAATAACGAACCACGGGCTCGTGATGCTAACTTACGCGATCAAGATCGGCTTCAAATCCGAATCGACCTCGATCGTGATTATCAAACAGCTTATGAGCTAACAATCGACCATCGCGGTTGGACCCGCGACACACTTTGGGGTGATCGACACTGGGATCCGACTTGGTATGTCGCGTCTGATGAAGATGCAAGCGAATGGCGAATCGAAATCGCTATCCCGCTTGCCGAACTCTTACCCCCCGAGAACCTTAACCGGGCGGCATGGGCCATTTCAATTGACCGCTTACATCCCGAAGCAATCACCACCAGTTGGGCAACCGAACCCGCGGCAAGCAACTCACCCGATGCGTTTGGTTTGTTGCTATTTGAGTAACCAGCGATTCTTACACTGTTTGCTATTGAATGTATTTTAGGCAACGTTCAACGGTTGAAACCACCGTAGTACTGTCGAGTATCACCATAGCGAGCGGCGGTTGAGTAAGGGCGACCCGTTGCTGGTGCGTTATAAGATGTCTGTTGAATCTGACGCTGGAGATTACCGACAGCCGTTTGCTGACGACGGTTTGCTTCCAACTGTTCTTGCTGCGGGCGGACAAAAAGTTGGTAATTCGGTACATCAACCGCCGACTGTTCGCGATACAGATTCATGTAAGGACTAATGACCGGTTCGTTGACCACGGTGTTGAAGGGCTTGGTAGCCACGCCGCGCTGAGCGACCGTTGCTGCCGATTGGCCGTAGAAATTTTGTGCTGTGCGTCCCTGCATTGTGTTCACACCACGGGCTGATTGCCATGTGTACGACTCGGGGCCCATCATTATGCGAGCTGCATACGGATCAGCTTGAGCTGTTTGTGCGGGGCTCATCGGCCTTGTTGTTTGGGGTCTCATTATTTGCGCTTCGACCGAGCCAACACCAAGCAGTCCCAGCATGGCGATGAGTAGCAACCGATTACTAACAAGATGGCACATAATAAAACTCTCCGCACAGAAGTTAGAACTAACTTTAGGAAGTTCTGCTCTCGCAACGATCGTCAATCGACTTGGCAAAGCATGTCGGCAAAGGCTCCGACTCTTATCTGATCGTCACAACCCGACTAGTTTGTGCAGGTGAAATGGATAGGTTTTGAACCTTGAAGCTTAAATACACTTAAGAAGAAGCTGCTAGCAATGATTGCAAATCAAGTTTCGCCTTTTGGAAATCCCTCGCAAGGAGTTTTCGTTTGGTGTTGTCTAGAGAATCAAAATGCCAACTGCGGAACGGGATCGCTTGTCCTTGAGCAGGAAGTTCGGGCACTAACGTTTGGCTGATTTTTGATAAGAGAGCGTCAATGCCATGGCCACTCACCGTGCTCGTGGCTAGCATCTTTCCATCGGGCAACGATTTAGCCAAGTCCACTTTGCTAGCAATGCAAAGCATGTGAGTTTCTTTGGGTAGTAAATTCCGAACTGATTTGAGGAACTGGGCAGATTCCGGAGAACCGACATGCGATGCTTCGACGACGGCCAGTACCAAGTCGGCTGACAAAAGTCGTTGCCGAGCAAGCATTACCCCCGCCGCTTCGATCGGTTCATCGGTCTCGCGCAATCCGGCAGTGTCAGAAAGCTGTATCGGCCAACCTTCGATGGCAGTTGTTGTTGTCACGACGTCGCGTGTCGTTCCTGGCTGGTCGTAAACGATTGCCCGATCGTAACCAACTAAGGCGTTGACCAAACTGCTTTTGCCAACATTCGGTGGCCCAGCTAGTACGACTCGCCATGGTTCGGTTAGAGCTCGTCCCAACGGTTTCCATGCGAGCAACGCATCGATTTTCGATATCGCCGACGCAATTTCCTTCGATTCGACGTTTTGCCATATTTCCTCTATTGATTTATCGAGCGCGCCTTGTGTTTGATCGAGCAAACAGGCGGCCACCTGCTCGGTCGGTGCGGTCATCAGTGCTTGATAGGCATCGATGGCTAAGGGTGAAGGATCAGGCAAAGAAATTAAATCATGGGAGGTGATTGGTTCGACTTGCCGTGCGGCGAGACTGCGTAAAATCGCTTCCGATGCTGCGGCGCCTCCGTGGCAATGAATCTCTGCGCATTCGTCGGCTGTGCGAACCACAACGAGCTCCTCACCCGTAGCCGATTCCCAGCGTCCAAAACGAATCGTATCTATTGGACTCTCGACAAAAGGTCGCGACGATGTATGAAAGCACTCACTTATCGCGTGAATAGCGTTTGGTCCCTGGACCTGAATCACTCCGATTGCGCCCCTACCGGCTGGTGTGATTACGCATGCCGTTGTCAAAGGATGAGTTTGCATCATGGGGATAATTTCCCCGCCGCGATGGCAATCCCCGCAAGCGTCAGGTGATCGACATGCCGAACCGTGTAGTCAGGCCCGCCGATGAGCCGAGCAACCGACGGAGCTGCCCCGCCGGTCAGAAAGACTTGAGGGGGCGTCGTTAGCCGATCGCATTGTCTAGCGATGACTTCACGTATTGCACCAACAGCCCCCCAATACAAACCGGCCAGAATCGCTGGTTCGGTCGATCGGCCCACGGCATCTGGCGCAACATCGAGGTCTGAAATATCGTAGCAAGGCAATGCGGCGGTTTGTTCGGCAAGCGCGGCGGCAGCCAAACGGGGCCCTGGTAAAATTGCCCCCCCCTCAAATGCGCCGTCAACCGAAACCAAGTCAATGGTGATTGCAGTGCCAATGTCAATGACAATCGCGGGCGTATTGGGCCGACGCAATTGGTTGGCTGCCACTGCCGCGGCCGCCCTGTCGGCACCCAACCGTTCGGGAAAATCGACATGGAGCACGATAGGGAATTCAGTCGTTGCGATGAGGCGTGCATCCATCGGAAGCAAAGCTTGCACCCGATCACAAACGGACTGACTCACGCTAGCGATTACCAGTTGCGAGTTATCGGTCGTTGCCCCGGCAAGCCAGTCGGCAACGAGTCCTGCCTCCAATTCTTCGATTGAGCCGGCTAGTACATCGGTTGGCTCCGGAAGCAGTGGCTTGGCGATTGGCAACAGCTTCTCTTGTGCGGTAGTAAGACACTCCTGGGGGATCGAAAATCGGCCCAGTTTTACCCGGCTGTTTCCAATGTCAATGGCGATCAATTCTTGCGTCATAGTCGAACTTTAACACAGTCAAAGCGACTTCACTAGCAGACCGAATTTCGCTGAATCCCGCAAGAATCTAGCTTCGCTTGGCAGGGGCCGTTGTTATCGGTCCGATCGACCGGGTATGCTGACCTATTGCGCCGCTGGCTGCTGGGAAGCAGTAGGGCGAATGCTCCCTGGTATTCGGCCTTATGTTCCGCCTGATTCGATCGACCACCACTGTTTGATTCACTCACCAACCGCCAACTACATGTCTGCGACGGATACTACGCAAACGCTCGGCTTGAAGCAAGATTCAAGCCAACCTTTGGAGCAAACATCAGCGCAGCGTGAATGCGCTCAGGCTATACGTATTCGTGGCGCCCGGGCTCACAACTTAAAAAACATCAACGTCGATTTACCACGCAATCAGTTGGTCGTCATCACCGGCGTTAGCGGAAGCGGGAAAAGCTCCTTGGCGTTTGATACCCTGCTTGCTGAAGGGCAACGCCAATACATTGATTCGCTTAGTGTTTACGCTCGGCAATTTTTCGATCAGCGCCAACGTCCGGACGTTGATCGGATCGAAGGACTCCAACCGGCGATTGCGATCGACCAGAGTCAAGGTTCGCACAGTCCGCGTAGCACGGTCGGCACGGTAACCGAAATTGCCGACTATCTCCGATTGCTCTATGCTCGTGCAGGGCAGATGTCTTGTGCCGAATGTGGCGCACCAATCTCACAGCAATCAGCCGATGAAATCGAACAAGTGATTCACTCGTTGCCACTTGAATCGCGTGTGATGCTGCTCGCTCCATTAGTGCTTGGTCGCAAAGGCAAGCATAACGAGGTGGTTGAACAAGCACGCAAAGCTGGCTTTGTGCGGATTCGACTCGATGGACTAACCTATCCGATCGAAGACCTTCCCGAACTGAAGCCGCAAAAAGTGCACGATCTAGAAGCGGTGGTTGATCGGCTCGTCATTCGCGAGGGAATTGACGAACGCGTTACTGAATCGGTTCGCTTAGCCCTCAAGCATGGTGATGGTGTCGTTCAGATTGTTTATCAAACGCCGGAGGAAAAAGTTCGTACAAAAGCGAATCCACCGAGTACTGACGGAGTCGCAGCAGCATACAACAAAGATCATGGTTGGCACGAACGGCTTTTCAATACCCGCTATGCTTGTCCTACCTGTAAGACAGGTGTTGCCGAAGTTGAACCTCGGACGTTTAGTTTTAACAGTCCCTACGGTGCATGCCCTGGTTGCGACGGGATCGGCTCGAACGAGGGGTTTGATCCGGAGCTCGTTTTGCCTGACTTGTCTCTCTCGCTCAAAGACGGAGCAGTCGCCCCTTGGCTATCGGCAACCAAAAGTGGCTTGTCCAAGCGGCTAGAGAAACTCGCGATGTTGCTTAATGAGCTAAAAGTGGAAGTCGAGACGCCACTCGATGCTTGGCCTAAAAATGGAGTGCAGAAATTACTTACTGGCAATAACAAAAGTTTTTTTGGCCTATTGTTACTTCTCGAAGAGGAATACCAAGCAACCAAACAAGAAAAATCCAAAGA
>CAYGQU010000191.1:4372-6209 GCA_964352045.1 uncultured Planctomycetaceae bacterium | reverse complement strand
GGTTGCCACAGCCGCCACGTTCGTGGCAGCGTAAGCATTCGTTATCGCTGTAAGCACAAACAGATAGGCTAGGAATCTCAAAGCTTGGCTTACGAGTAAGATCATCGAGAAAAGCTCCGGAAGTGAAGGACACTTAATCTTAACACCTCGACAAGCCACAACGTATCGTAAAAAACGGACCCCCTCGACAGCGGGGGTAACAGAAGAGGTTTCAACCTAAAGTGACGTCCCAACTAACCCAAAAAAACACCCATCTTGAAGAAGACGGGTGTTTGGGTAGTTGATCGGTGGCGAAGCTGTTAGTTCGGTGAAGATTCGAGGCTTGATCGCTCTGAAATCGTTTATCGCTTCGAGAACTGTGATCCACGGCGAGCACCGCGTAGACCCGGCTTCTTTCGTTCCTTCATTCGCGAGTCGCGAGAGAGGAAGGTCTTTTCACGAAGCTTATCATCCAATTCGCTATCGTGCTTTACAAGCGCCCGGGCAATGCCTTGCATGCAAGCTCCCGACTGGCCAGTAAGCCCGCCACCATGAACACGAATAACCACATCAACCGAAGAGCGAACTTCGCAATGATCTAGTGGCGAAACAACTGCGTTTTGGTGTTGTTTGGTGGGGAAGAAATCTTCCAATTCACGTTGGTTAATCGTAATCTTGCCGCTACCAGGACGAATCCGAACACGAGCAACGCTCGTCTTGCGTCGGCCAGTTCCTAGGGCATCAATTACTTTTTCAGCAGTGGACATAAAGTTGCGCCAAATTGGGTTATCAGTAAATGTCTCTTGTATTGTTTCGTAAAAACCGCGAGAAGTCTTGGATTAAACAAGTCTTAAACGGTTAGTGCTGCGTCAAACGCTTGGGGTTGCTGCGCTCCGTGCGGGTGCTCAGAACCGGAATAGAGCTTGAGCTTATTAAGCATTTGCGTAGCTAGCTTGTTCTTAGGAAGCATCCGACGGACCGCTTCGTGGAGAATCTTATCGGGGCTCTTATCCATTCGCTTTTCGGCCGTGATTGTTCGCTGGCGAGGGTAGCCCGTGTACCAAGCATAGGTCTTTTGCTCCCATTTGTTCCCGGTGAACTTCACCTGATCACAATTGGTGACAATGACATAGTCACCCGTATCAACATGTGGCGTGTAGGTGGGGCGATGCTTGCCCATGAGGATCGTTGCGATCTTCGTGGCGAGCCGACCGACAATCTGATCGGATCCATCAACAAGGTACCATTGCGGCTCGACATCGGCCGTCTTGATCATCGTGGTACGTTGGTGTTCGCGTGTCGTAGCCATGGAAAGGGTCTCAAATCAGAGCAATAAATGTCAGTGCAATTGGATCAGTTAGAACTAGTCCACATGCTGGTTCAGAAAGCCATCGGCATACTGGGGCCAATAACTCTCGGGGAACTCAGCAAGATACCTATCTCGGAGCGGATTTACAACCCGGCAAATGGCGGAAAAACCTCCTGTTTCACCCAGTTTCCTGCAAATCAAGTCGATTCCTAGCGGCTCGCGGTCGATTTTTGGGGCCTCAGCATTGACGCAACCGCACAACCCAACTCAACCCGTTCAATCGGCGTCAGACTGTTTGCGATACTAACGAACGCAAAGAAACGGCTGGTTAAACTGGTACCGTTCGATATAGATTGAGAAAACCCTGCTGATTCACTCTACCACCTACATAACCAGTTTGAAGGCTCTTTGATGATTATCGGTGTCCCCAAAGAAGTTAAATCCGACGAATATCGGGTTGCAATGCTCCCTGTCGGGGCCGAAGAATTGGTCCGCCGTGGGCATCGCGTACTGATCCAAGCGGGGTCGGGCGTCGGCTCGGGGCTCTAT
>CAYGQU010000191.1:0-4362 GCA_964352045.1 uncultured Planctomycetaceae bacterium | reverse complement strand
ATGATGAAGCTTATGCCGAAGTTGGCGCCGAACTCGTCGCAACGGCTGAGGAAGTCTTTTCCGAAGCGGATCTGATCGTCAAGGTCAAAGAACCACAGCCCGAAGAGTGGCCACTCATCCGCGCTGGTCAAACAATCTTCACTTATTTCCACTTTGCTGCGAGTCGTGAGCTGACCGAGGCCATGCTCACCAGTCGGGCAACGAGCGTCGCCTACGAAACGTTAGCCGATGACCAAGGGCGATTACCTCTACTCACGCCAATGAGCGAAGTGGCGGGGCGAATGAGCATCCAAGAAGGAGCTAAGTATTTAGAGAAACCGCAAATGGGGCGCGGCATTTTGCTGGGTGGCGTTCCGGGCGTAGCGCCGGCGCACATCACCGTTCTCGGAGGTGGCGTCGTGGGGGCCAATGCAGCCAAGATCGCTGCCGGCTTCCAAGCCAACGTCGCGATTCTTGATATCAATATGGATCGACTACGCTACCTTGATGACATCATGCCCGCGAATGTCGATGTCCTGTTCAGCGACCGCCATACGATTCGTCGCCAACTCGAACGGGCTGATCTTGTCGTGGGGGCAGTTCTTATCCCAGGCGCCAAAGCACCAAGACTGATCGAAAGAGAGGACCTGGGCCGCATGCACCCTGGCAGCGTGATTATCGACGTTGCGATCGACCAAGGTGGGTGCATCGAGACCTCACGACCAACCTCGCATGCCGAACCAACCTACTTGGTTGACGATGTGCTCCATTATTGCGTAACCAACATGCCGGGTGCCGTGGGGCGTACAAGCACGTTCGCGCTTTGCAATGTAACGCTTCCCTACGTCATCAAGATTGCTGCCAATGGAATCGAAGAAGCTGCTACCGCCTCAGCCCCCATTTCTAGAGCGGTTAACACCTTCAACGGCGCCGTCACGAACCGCCCCGTCGCCGAAACGTTTGAGTTGCCTTACGACAATCGTTTTGAAGCATAACTTATTGGCTAGCTAATTTTTTTTGAACCACAATGTCACCAAAGGCACAAAGAAAATACGAATGATGAGAAGAATAGAAGCATGGCGACACGGTGAAAAATCACGGCCTGTCTCTAACCGCTATTCTGTTATTTAGGAGAATCTCGTCTATCTTGATTTGATGAATCGAATCCGACATTTACTGCACCATCAGATAGGCCCTTGCCTTACCAAAATAGTCTTAGTGCTTCTATCGCCTTGGTGATTCCCCTCCTATTGAATCACCAGATGACAGCCGTCGAGATAATAAGGTTAACTCTGACTGGGTGCCTTCCTTTCTGACGTCCTAAAAGAGAAGATAGGGCGAAGCTTTATTCGTTCTCACCATGGCTAATTTCCCATGAGCACTTCAACCACCTCCAACGTCACACCCATCGCTTGGACTGGCAACGCCGATGGCTTTCTCACGCTCATCGACCAAACCCGGTTGCCAACTAGCCTGACCTACCTCAATTGCGACACGGTCGAATCCGTTTGGCAGGCAATCAAACAGCTTTCGGTCCGCGGTGCTCCGGCGATAGGCATCTCGGCTGCCTACGGGGTCGTTCTCTCGTTGAAAGCAACCGACCAAAACCCCGCGCCAAGCACTTTTTCACTCGCCAAACGCGCTGCTTTAGAAGCATGCGAGCATCTGGCAACAAGCCGACCAACGGCCGTGAATCTCTTTTGGGCCCTCGATCGCATGAAACGTGTGATCGAGGAAGCTAACTCCGATTCGACCCCATCGCAATTTGGCGATCGGATTTTGGCCGAGGCGATTGCGATTCACGACGCCGATCGGTCCCAATGTGCCGCCATTGGTCGGCATGGTGCTGAGCTGCTCATCCCACTTGGCAAAGAGATGGGCATCGTCACACATTGCAACACAGGCATGCTCGCAACCGGCGGCGATGGCACCGCGCTTGCCGTGATTTTTGCGCTCCACGAGCAAGGGCTCGATCCAAAAGTCTTTGCCGACGAAACAAGGCCCCTGCTACAAGGTTCGCGTCTGACAGCTTGGGAGCTTATGCAGCGTGGTGTCGATGTTACGCTCATCTGCGATTCGATGGCGGCACCCATCTTGCGCGATGGAAAAGCGAAAGCCGTTATCGTCGGTGCTGACCGAATCACGGCCCGTGGCGACACCGCCAACAAGATTGGCACCTACGGCCTAGCCGTTCTGGCAAAGCATCATGAAGTGCCATTCTACGTCGCCGCTCCCCGAACAACGTTTGACCTCACGATCGAATCGGGTGCCGACATTCCCATCGAACAGCGGGCTGCCGAAGAAATCACCTACGGCTACGGCAAGCAAACCGCCCCCGACGACGTGAAGGTCGATAATCCAGCATTCGACGTCACACCCGCCGAGTTGATTACAGCTATCATTACCGAGCGGGGTGTGATCGAAGGCCCGTCGGTCGATAAAATTGCCGAGCAGTTTGGATGATACCAATCCCCTTGCCAACCAATACAGGAGAGCGAATTTTTGTTTTAGCTTCGATCGACAAGCGTTGCTGATTAAATAACCTTAAAAAGTAGTGAGCTTGATTCAGGAGTTTTCAAGATGCCACGTTTGCTTTCGATACTCATAGCTGCCTTTTTTCTTATATCTTTTACTTCGCCCCTGGCACTGTGTGCCGAACGGCCAAATGTGCTGTTCCTCATCTGCGATGACTTGAATTGCGACCTAGGCTGTTATGGCCATCCGCTTGTACATTCGCCAAACATTGACAAGCTCGCCGAACGAGGAGTGCGATTTGAAAATGCTTACTGCCAATACCCCCTCTGTGGACCAAGTCGTGCATCATTTATGTCAGGGCTTTATCCTGACCAAACTTTGATTAAACGTAATGCCATCTATCTGCGTGAGCATCTTCCCAACGTGGTTACGATGTCTCAAATGTTCAACAAGGCGGGTTACTTTGCGACTCGGATAGGCAAAATCTATCATTACAATGTGCCACTCAACATCGGCACGAGCGGCCACGATGATCCGTTTTCTTGGGACGCTACCATCAACCCACGCGGACGTGATAGAGACGAGGAAAACAAAATATTCAGTCTCAAGTCAGGCAACTTTGGCGGCACGCTAAGCTGGCTTGCTGCCGATGGCGAAGATGAAGAGCAAACCGATGGAATCGCCGCGACTGAGGCCGTTGTTTTACTCGAAAAATATGCGGAAAATAATAAGCCATTTTTTCTAGCTGTAGGATTATTCCGACCGCATACCCCCTTCGTCGCACCAAAGAAATACTTTGATCTCTATCCGCTCAAGGAAATCCAAGTCCCTCAAGTCCCTTCGGGGTACTTTGAAACAATCCCTAAGCCGGTCGCACGATCAATCAAAAGTAAAAGAGTGCAATTCAGCATGAAGGACCAATTGGCCCGACAAGCGATTCAGGCTTATTACGCTTCCATTACTTTCGCCGACGCACAGATCGGAAGAATCTTAAGCCAACTCGAACAGACTGGCTTGGACAAGAATACCATCGTGTTATTCACTTCTGACCATGGTTATCATATGGGCGAGCATGGCCATTGGCAGAAGCGAACGCTGTTTGATAATGGCTCGCGCGTGCCACTGATCTTGGCTGGTCCAGGAGTAGAAGCAAAGGGAAAATCCTGCCTATCGCCTGCCGAGATGGTCGATTTCTATCCGACACTCGCCGATCTGTGTGGTTTGAAAACGCCCAACTATGTTTCGGGAGTTAGCTTAGCCAAGACTCTTGTTGATCCCCATTATCAACCACGTGAATCGGCGCTAACGCAATTGGACAAGGGATATAGCGTCCGGACAGATCGCTATCGATACACCGAATGGGGCTCCGGTGGAGAACTTGGCAAAGAGCTTTACGATCACCAAAGCGATCCTAAAGAGATGAAAAATCTTGCCGAAAAAGATGCATACGCGGAGCAGGTCGAGAATCTCTCGAAACTCTTACACAAACGGATATCCGCTGCAACGAAAGCACCCGCTGGAGTGAAACAAATCGACTTTGAAAATAATCGAAATGTCCGGTTTTGATTTTTTACAAATACGCTACAGTGCCGATTCGGGTATTAGCTCCCCATCTGCATAGGCAACAAGGTGCTTAAAAATTTCCTCGTCAATGTCACGACGGATACTTGCAACATGGCCATCTAGAAACACAAAGTGAACGCTCTCGCCATGTTCGCTGCCGAATTCATCGTCGGAGCCATCTTCCGGGCCACGTGCTAGATCCCACTCGGCAAAGATGGTTTCAGGTCGGTCGGCAGAGAAGAAGGCGGTATCTCCTTGGCGAAAATGATAGCGATTTGGATCCCAATCGGGCTCGATGAAGGGGATGTGACGTTCGCCAATAGCGACAGTCTTCGACAAACCATC
>CAYGQU010000190.1:0-6221 GCA_964352045.1 uncultured Planctomycetaceae bacterium | reverse complement strand
GGTCGATTCTTTCTAATTCGAGTTCTACCATTTGGTCAATCTCAGTTGGATCAATCCAGCCAAGAAGCCCGTTGTCAGGAGCCACAAACCGCTGCCCCCGCGATTCAACGGCAACGATTGGCCGATCGGTTCCCACGCCCGGATCAACGACCACCAAATGGACTGTTCCCTTCGGAAACCAACGAGCCGAATCGGCCAATAAGCGAGCCGCAGTAGCAATATCTTGCGGAGCGATGGCATGCGATAAATCGACCAGCGACACGCCAGTGGCGCGACACGTCAGAACCCCCTTGAGCTGTGCCACATAGCGACTGCCAGGGCCGAAGTCGGTTGTAAGGGTAATGATCGCCACCCCTATAGTTGGACCCGAAATCACGAGAAGATCAAGTGCCCTGCAAAACCTACAGAAAGAAACTCGACATTCATACTTCAGTTCGTGCCCTTCGTGCCTTTATGATCCGATTCTAAATGAATCACCTTAAAGACCTTTAGCAATCAACTCCAAGCAAATCGCCCGTACACGGCCGGGGTCGGCATTAGGGTTCCGCTTCTTGGCTTGACCAATCAACGCCCCAATAGCTTGCTGCTTGCCACCCTGTACGTCTTCAACGACTTTCGGATTCGTTTCGAGCAACTCACGACAAATCGATTCGAGTTCCGATTCATCCACCGCTGCGATGCCCAGGTCGGCCATAGCCACTTCGACATCGAGGTCTTTTTCGAGCATCGTTTCAAAGACATCACGTGAACGAGCGCTTGGCAATTCGCCTGAGTTCAGGGCGCCGAGCATCGCCCCCAAACGCTTGGCGGGCAATGCCAACGCTTCAAGCGATTTGCCTTCGGCATTCATAACCCTCATCACATGCTGGGTTATCCAATTAGCAGCCCCTTTGGCATCACTTGAAAGCTCGGCAACTTCCAAGAAATAATCCGACAAAGCACGCCCCTGATTCGTGATCACACTCGCATCGTAAGCCGATAGCTTATGATCCGACTGTAAACGGAGCCTCAACGCAGCAGGCAACTCGGGCATCGCACTGCGAACTTTATCGACCTCGGCCACAGGGGTAATTACCGGTGCGAGGTCGGGACAGGGGAAGTAACGGTAGTCGCTCGACTCTTCCTTCTCACGTTGCGGAGTGGTCTTGCCCGAATTGTCATCCCAGCCGCGAGTTTGTTTCGGAGCTTGCCCCATGCGTCGCCCTGTTTCTTGCCAATCTCGCCACTGTCGCTCCGCTTCGTACTCAATCGCTCGTTCCACGGCACGGAAGCTGTTGAGATTCTTCACTTCGACGATTGGCGTAGGAAGCGTTTTGGTCGCGTCCTCAGGATCAGGAACATGCAGGTTCACATTCGCATCGCACCGCAAACTTCCTTCCTGCATATTGCAATCGGAAACTCCCAGGTAAGTCAGCAACAACCGTAGCTCGGTAAGATAAGCCTTAGCCTCGGCAGCACTGCGCAAGTCGGGTTCCGAAACGATTTCCAGAAGGGGCGTCCCCGTTCGATTCAGGTCGATAACACTATCGCCACGCGAGCCCGCGGCGCCCGTGTCGTCGTGATTGCTTTTGCCCGCATCTTCTTCCAGGTGAGCTCGGGTGATGCGAACACGTTTCGGGGCGAACGCCGGCTCATGGTTCTTCGGACCCGCGATGTCGTCAATCTCAAGCCAACCCTGTTCGGTAATCGGTAGGTCAAACTGGCTCGTCTGATACCCTTTGGGAAGGTCAGGATAAAAATACTGTTTACGATCCCATTTAGTAAACTCAGGAATCTTGCAATTGAGCGCCACGCCTGTTTCTATCGCCAAGCGAACCGCTTCGGCATTCAGCACTGGCAGCGAGCCAGGCATGCCGAGGCAAACAGGGCAAGTTTGCGTATTAGGTTCAGCCCCATAGGTCGTTGCGCAACTGCAAAACAGTTTGCTTTGCGTTGCAAGCTGCACATGGACTTCGAGGCCGATGATGATGGTATAAGGCATGACGATCTACGAATCAGAGTTCAACTGTGTTGTAGGGTCCGATGCGGGGCCCCTACTTCTACAATAAAGGTCGGCCAATCGAATCCCGGCTCGCTTCATACATTCTCGCTGCCCGAAGCAAACGATCTTCTTCAAGCGGGGGTGCCATCAATTGCAAACCAATCGGCAGTCCACTTCCTGACAAACCACAAGGCAAACTAATTGCCGGCAAGCCGGCCAAATTCGCGCTTACTGTGTAAAGGTCAACCAAGTACATTGCCAGCGGGTCGTCGGTTAGTTCGCCCAACTTAAATGCCGGAGCAGCGGTAACCGGACCAGCAATAACGTCAACCTGTTTGAACGCTTCGTCGTAATCCTGGCGAATCAACCGACGGACCTTCAACGCTTTCAAGTAATACGCATCGTAGTAACCGGCGCTAAGTGCATAAGCTCCGAGCATGATCCGTTTCTGGACTTCAGGACCAAAGCCTTCGCTACGACTATCACGATAGAGACGCGTCAAAGCGGTATCGACTTTGTCTGCAGCGGCTTGACTCCCTTTTCCCTCACTGGCAGACTCGACTGCCGCTTTCCGTTCGGCAGCAAGATCAGCTTGAACCTTCGCTTCGTCGGCACGGTGGCCGTAGTGAATTCCGTCGAAACGAGCCAAGTTGCTCGAAGCTTCACAGGGAGCAATCACATAGTAAGTCGCCACGCCATACTTCGCGTGTGGCAAATCGACTTCGATAATCTCGGCACCCAGCTCACGATACTTTTCGATGGCCGCTTCGACCGACTGCTTTACTTCGAGATCAAGCCCCTCGGCAAAGTGCTCAGGAACAACACCGACGCGCAATCCTTTGAGTGGTTCGTTAACCGTCGAGGAAAAACGAGGGGCTTCGACTGGTACGGAAGTCGTATCCTTCGGATCATGCCCCGCTATGGCGTCGAGCAATAACGCAGCATCTTCTACCGTCGCCGCTATGGGGCCGACTTGGTCGAGGCTACTTGCGAACGCGACCAAGCCATATCGGCTTACCCGCCCGTAGGTTGGCTTCAATCCGACCACGCCACAAAGGGCTGCTGGCTGACGAATTGACCCTCCCGTATCGGTGCCAATCGAAAGGGGGGCTTCTCCTGCTGCAACGCAGGCTGCCGCGCCGCCACTCGATCCACCTGGCGACCTGTCGAGGTCCCAAGGGTTATGCGTTAGTTGATATGCCGAGTGCTCAGTAGAGCCCCCCATGGCAAACTCGTCCATGTTGGTACGGCCAATCAGGACGGCATCCGCTTCTTTGAGCCGACGCACAACGGTCGCATCGTACGGAGGCCGAAACTCCTCGAGCATCTTTGATGCACAAGTCGTCAACTGGTCTTTTTCGCAAAGGACATCCTTCACAGCAACCGGCAAGCCTGCCAACACGCCCAGCTTATCACCCTGGTTGCGACGCGCGTCGATGGCTGCCGCTTGTTCGAGCGCTCGCTCGCGAGTCGTCCGCAGAAAGGCTCCCACCTTACCATCAACTGCTTCGATTCGATCAAGATAGGCGGTCGCTAGTTCAACCGACGTGACTTCACCCGACTCGAGAAGCTTTAACTGTTCGGTCGCTGCAAGTTGGATTAGCTCGGATGGGGAGGTAGCCATGAATCGCAGCATCGAGGAAAGAGGGGAGGGGGGTCAATCTCCAAGGACCGCTGGCACGCGGAAACCAACTTTGTCGTGCCGCGGAGCATTGGCAAGCGCCGCTTCGCGAGGCAAGCTTGGCTCGACTTGGTCAGGACGCAATACGTTCGTCAACTCGACGCCATGTGCCATCGGCTCGACCCCGTCGGTCGCCACTTCCGACAACTGCTCAACGTAGGCAACCACTTCGGCTAGCTGCGGAGCGAGGGCATCAAGCTGTTCGGTCGTTAAATGCAACCTCGCCAGTTGCGAAGCTTTTTCAACGTCGGCACGCGAAATTGCCATCGATTGGCCTCACGAGAGTTACGATAGAAATGGCCCAGTAAAGAGACCAGGGCCAATTGGTCCATTCATGGACCACTGACAATTAGGCGGAAGCAGGAACTTGGAACGGGTTGTTCCGAACCTTCTTCACCACAGCACCGCTACGAATGCACTGAACGCAAACTAGCAGGTGACGACCTTCGCCATTTGCTCCGCTCACCTTAACCCGTTGCAAGTTCGGCTTGAACTTACGGCGTGTGCAGCCCGTGATTTTCGTACCAACCCCGCCGAGGTACTTTTTCTTACCGCGGGTGGTTACTTGGTTGCCCATTTGAGGGCCTTTGCCACAAAGCTCACACGATCGAGCCATCGTTCCACTCGTTTTCTGAATATCGAATTGGGTTAGTTTATCGGTATCGGCACGCCATGGGCGAACCTCTCCTTTTATTGGGAATCGCATAATTTAGCCTAGTTCTGCCGAACAAACAACGCCTGCTAGGCAAGAAATAGGGGGCAAATGAGGAAAATCGGCCCTATTTAGCCCTCTGCAGGCACCGAACGGAGGCCCTAAGTAGGGTCCGCTGTGCGGACCGAAGTACCCAATTTGGTGTATTTAAGACTAAAATCAAACTTCCTAAACGCAGGCTCCCCGACTCTCGGGAGAGGGGCTGAGCCTGTGATGGATCATTGGCGACAGCAAATTGAGCACTTCATCCGAAACTAGTATCTAGTATTAGGAGTGAACCACGAATGATGATTGGCAGGGTGCGTTGCAATGCACTCTGCCTATATTGCCTGCATGGTAGGGCTGCCTAGATGTCCGACGACTACCCGCTGTAAAGTCCGTCGCCGACGTGGCCTAGATTTCGCTACGTGAGCCGTCTTTGGTTGACGTTTACCAAGAGTGCCGATATGACAAGGAGTGCCGTCAGACTAGATGGCTCAGGAATAGATCTTTGTGAAAAGTGAATGTTGTCGATTGCTATGTCATCACTGAAGACACCTAAGTTATTCAAATCAAGTTCAATCGTGATGCTGCTGGCAAAAAGTCCACTAGCAAAATCAAAATCGGTGTGTCCCCCGTTGGCAATACTTCCGATTCCTGTTGACCCAGCAGACCAGAGCACATCGTCTGTGCCATCAAGAATCTGGATCAGCTGAACCGTTTGCCCTAAGAATTGAGAAGAGGCGACATCAAAACCAAAAAGCCCCACCTCGAATCCAGGGTCAGCTTCTAAAATTACTTGAAGAGAGATATTGGTATTGGATGCGTTGTAATGAGCATTCACCAAATCTCCATATCCTGAGGAAACCATAGGAGCACTGTTGGCGGAAGGTTCGTAACTTACGACGACATTAGGCGTGAGGCCCAATCCATTACCAGGGATAATGTCATAAAAGTGCCCATTGGAATCAGGCGAGCTCGTCACTCGGTCACCATAGTCTTGGTCTAGGAGTTGACTGCTTAATGTGGGGTTTTGATCAAACGTCAGAACAACGTCAGCGTTTGCTGTCAAAGATAAAGAAACGAACAAAACAAGAGAGACTGATTTAACCAGAAGTCAGCAATTCAACATGGAGATCTACTCCCAGTGGAGGAGGGGGATAAGATAAATAGTCACCGTATAAACCAAATTCTAATGTAGGACAGATAGGAAATGCAAGCATTTTCGAAACCGACATACGAGAATAAAATAAGCCCTATAGCGTACGACAAGCGAATTGGATGCCTCATTCGAATGCTTGTGTCGGTGTTTCACCCCAACGTTAGTTAAGTTGATCGTCGACTGCTGCGTCTTGCAATCTGTCTTATGCCCCAGGAAGCAAAGATAGGAAAGAACGAAATTCCTCAAGTATTTCGACAACAGTCTCGGTAGTGATAAACTGATCGTCACCATCGCTGAGGTGAGCATCAACCAATCGATAGCAGAGGTGATCGGCATCCTTAATACGTTCGTACGGTAGAGCCTCTAGTGCCTCCATATGAATATGTATTTCGTGTTCAACCTGTTCAGGCAGAATCTCGCCACCTTCATAAGCGTCGAGGATGTGGTGCATCCTTTCTATGATATTTGCGTTCGACGTTAATCTTATAACAAGAAGCCATCTCGCTTGAAGATTGAGTTTGCTGCCCTTGGCCTAACAGCTACTTCCCGCTGGTAAGTGCAAGCACTTGCTCTGCAACATGCCCGTTCGTTGCGACTCCTTCGCCCGCGTGGACCGTTGCATCGCCGCTCCAGCTGGTGAACGTGCCACCTGCTTCTTCGAGGATCGGCTTCAAGCAGGCAGCGTCCCAAAGGCTCATCTCAGCGT
>CAYGQU010000189.1:5315-6271 GCA_964352045.1 uncultured Planctomycetaceae bacterium | reverse complement strand
AGCTAATTCCTGATAAAGTCGAATACAAGCCAGGTGACTCGGTACGCTTGTTAATCAACACCGATCGTTCCGATTCGATAGTCGCTTTATTTGTTCGCCCACTCAATGGAGTTTATGGCAAACCGCAAATAGTTCGCCTTATAGGCAAAACATCCGTAGTCGAAATCCCTGTCGGGGCTGATGATCAGCCCAACTTTTTTGTTGAGGGCATCACCGTTGCTGGTGGAAAGCTACATACCGTAGTCAAACAGATTGTCGTTCCACCTGCTACGCGCGTTATCGGCGTCGAAGCCTTGCCCTCGGCCAATGCTTATTTACCAGGTCAAGATGCAAAGCTCAAAGTGCGACTGACCGACGGCGAGGGTGCACCTCTTGTCGGTGAATCAACCATAGCGATCTACGACAAAAGCATCGATGCGGTTGCCGGTGGCGATTCCCTCGGTGATATCCGAAAAACCTTTTGGAGTTGGCGTCGTTCACACCATCCGATGACGTTTCATAATCTGAGCCGAACCGAGCAGCCGGTTGTGCCCAAAGGAATCAAGCCAATGGAACACTTGGGCCTTTGGTCCTTGCCAAGTTGGGAGCCCGAGGAACTGGAGGATTTAGCGATGCCACGAATGGCGAAGCAATCTCAGTTTGGCATGAATCGGCGCATGGTCGCAGCGACCCCCCAGCCGATGATGGCCGTGTCGGAAAGCGATGCTTCGGGAGCCATGGAGGGGGGGGCAGCTGAAACGGTTGAACAAGAGCCTACCGTCACGGTACGCAAAAACTTTGCCGACACCGCTCTATGGGTTGGAGCGGTCGAAACCGACTCGAATGGCATCGCAGAAATTCCCTTCACGTTGCCCGAAAGCTTGACCGCATGGAGGATTCGTGTTTGGGGAATGGCCTCAGGAACCCGTGTTGGAGAAGGGGAAGCAGAAGTTGTTACCCGTAAGGACTTGATGGTT
>CAYGQU010000189.1:0-5305 GCA_964352045.1 uncultured Planctomycetaceae bacterium | reverse complement strand
GTTCCTCAAACGGTTAAAGTTCGCCTCGAATCCGAAGGCACCGCGCTCGGTTTGCCAAGCGACACGACGCGTACTGTCACCATCGAGGCTGGAGGCGAAACGCGCATTGACTGGCTTGCTACGGCTAAAGCGGAAGGGGAAGTCAAGCTCCGCGCGATAGCAATCGCTCAAGAGAGCGATTCTCCCGACTCGACTCCGACGGCAAGCGATGCGATGCAAATCGATCTTCCTATTTTAATCCATGGTGCTGAACGGGTTGAATCGTATAGCGAGGTGCTCGGGGTCGAAGATTCTCTAGCTACGTTTGAAATCATTGTCCCTGAAAAGCGTCTTCCCGAAGCAACAAGACTCGAATTCCACTATCGCCCTTCGCTCGTCGGAGCGATGCTTGATACGCTTCCCTACCTGATTGAATACCCCCATGGCTGTACCGAACAAACACTCAATCGTTTTTTACCCGCGGCAATCACACGAAAATTGCTGATTGATAATGGTATAAAACTCGACGCCCTCAAGCCTAAAGAGCCAAATGCTTCACAAGGCCCCAAGGAGATGAAAAAAACAGTTTATTCAACTGAAGAGCTTGAGCAAATCATCAAGCAAGGGGTAACCCGGTTGGCAGAAATGCAACTTGCTGACGGAGGTTGGGGCTGGTTCAGCGGCTTCGGTGAATGGAGTTCGGCTCACACAACCGCAGTTGTTTTGCGTGGCTTGATCGTGGCGCAAGAGAACGGCGTGACGGTTCCCGATGAGATGATTAACCGAGGAGTCGAGTGGCTAATCGCCTATCAAGAACAACAACTCGCTTTGCTAGCGAATTGTCAGGTCGATGGATCGCCGATTGATCCCGATAAAAAATACAAACGTTACGTCGATGACCTCGACGCTTTAACACATCTAACCCTCGCCAGAGTCAGAAAATTTAACACTACAATGCGCGACCGATTGGTCGATGAAAGGTTGAAAACCTCACGCTATAGCCTTGGCCTCATCGGGCTCGCTCTACACCTCGAAGCACAAAGCATCGAACAAGAGTCGGCCGAAAAGAAAGCCATCCTTGGTGACCGTGACAAGTTGATTCGCAACCTCCGCCAATTTGTCGTTACCGACGAGGAAAACCAAACCGCCTACTTAGAGCTTGGTGGTGGAAGTTGGTGGTATTGGTATGGTAGTGAATTTGAAACGCACGCTTGCTTCTTGCAGTTGTTAGCCGCTACCGAGCCAAACAGTGATCTAGCAGCTGGGATTGTAAAGTACCTGCTCAACAACCGCCGCGATGCGGCACGATGGGACAGCACCCGCGATACGGCGTTGGTTGTTGAAGCGATGGCCGACTATCATCTTGCAACCAAGCAAAAAGATAGGCAGGCGGAAACCTTAAAAGTCGAGGTTTGGCTTGATGGAAAACAACGCGATACGAATGAAATCCGTCCCGAACAATCGCTCCTTTACGATGGAATCTACTCGTTGGCGGGGGATGAACTCCCGGCAGGACGCCATACACTCGAACTGCGTAAGTCGGGCAGCGAGCGTCTTTTCATCGGTGGAACACTGGCCAATTTCTCGCTCGAAGACGATTTGCGTGCGGCCGGTCTCGAAGTGAAAATTACGCGTCGGATGACAAAGCTGACTCCCATTGCTGCTGTGGGAGAGGCCGTCGATGCCCGTGGCGGAGTGGTGAAGACCAACGAGCGGAAATATCGCCGCACGAATTTACCTCACTTGGGGGAAATCCAAAGTGGCGAACTGGTCGAGGTTGAGCTAACGATTACTAGCAAAAACGACTATGAATATCTCCTGATCGAAGACCCCAAACCAGCAGGTTTGGAACCGATCGAAGTCCGAAGTGGCTACAATGGCAACCATCTTGGGGCTTATGTCGAATTTCGTGATCAGCAGGTTTTATTCTATGCAAGACGCCTTGCAAGGGGCGAGCATACGCTAAAATACCGACTACGTGCAGAGACGCCTGGCAAATTTGCGGCTCTGCCCGCCCAGGTCTCGGCAATGTACGCCCCTGACTTAAGAGGCAATAGCGACGAACAAAAAGTTGTCGTTCTAGAGACAAAGTAAATAGCAAAAAGAAAAAAGCAATTAGTGCTCAACGAAAAATACCTTTGAAAGGAGTCAATACCATGACGACAACCAATGCAGCAACACCTAGCACGGTCGCAGAAGAGCAAGTACTGGTCGTACCGACCGAACTTTTCCACGCATTGGGGCATTTCCAGGGCTTCTCGACTGAAGTCGATAAATACCTTGTGCCAGTCCTTTCGAGCGATCAGCTAAGTTATCGTCCTCGTAAGGAGATGGAAGAAGATCCTTCTTACAAGCAGTTGATTCCCTACGTTTTATTTACGCATACTGATGCCGAGGGCCAGCTTAGTTTGTTCACATACCAACGTGGCGGCGGCGGCGGTGAAGCTCGTTTGCGAGCGAAACGTAGTGTTGGCGTCGGCGGACATATCTCGACACTCGACATAGCCGAAAACGATTCGCAGAAACATGCAGGCGATGTTTATCGTCGGGGTCTCGATCGCGAGCTGGAAGAAGAGATCTGCGTCGAGACACCTTACGTTGAAACCCGTGTAGGCGTTATTAACGATGATGAAACCGAAGTGGGCAAAGTGCACTTAGGGATCGTGCATCGGTTTGAAGTCGAGGAGCCCAACGTCGCACCGCGCGAAGACGATTTGGTCGATGCACGTTTTCAGCCGATCGAAGAAGTTCTTACTGAAATCGAGCATTACGAAACTTGGTCACAGATAGCTCTCAAAGCGTTGTTCACCTCAAGCAGAATTGAATCGGCGGATGCCTGAATCGGTCATCTATCTTGATAACCATGCGACTACCCGAGTCGATCCGCGCGTTGTCGAGGCGATGCTTCCTTGGTTTACCGAATCTTATGGCAATGCAAGTAGTATTGGCCATGCATTCGGCGAAGAAGCCCGCGAGGCGGTCGAACAATCGCGAGCGACAATTGCGAGTTGCCTTGGTGCTGATCCTGCTGAAATCGTCTTCACAAGCGGCGCGACTGAAAGCAACAACCTAGCAATCCGCGGCGTGATCGAGCGCAAATCGTGCCAAGGTCGGCACTTGATTAGCGTTGCAACCGAGCACAACGCCGTCCTAGCCCCACTCGAACGACTTGCCAAGAGGGACTATGACATTTCACTGGTGGGGGTTGAGCCACACGGTTCCGCTTCCGCAGGTCGGGTTGATCCAGCGGTAATCTCCAACTCGATTACCAACACGACTTCCCTTGTTTCGGTCATGCTTGCCAACAACGAAATCGGTGTCATACAGCCAATTACCGAGATAGCTAACCACTGTCATGTGCAAGGCGTCTTACTTCACTCTGACGCGACCCAAGCGATTGGCAAGTTGCCAGTCGATGTGAAGGAGTTGGGGGTCGATCTCATGAGCTTTACAGCTCACAAGCTGTTTGGCCCGAAAGGGATTGGCGCGCTTTACGTCCGTAAAGGTAGCCCAATCGTTCGGCTTGATGCCCAAATCAGCGGCGGGGGCCAAGAACGAGGCCGGCGTGGCGGAACACTCAACGTGCCAGGCATCGTTGGTTTTGCCCGAGCGGTTGAGCTAGCATGCAATGAACTAACAGCTGAATCGGTTCGGTTGGCTAAGCTACGAAACCATTTATTGTCTCTGTTATTTAACGCAATCGACCGCATTGAGCTATGCGGACCAGCACTCGATGCGGTCGATGAACAGGGTCAATTGCTCCGTTTGCCGAACAATCTCAATTTGCATGTTGAGGGGGTTGATGGCGAGTCGATCATGCTTGAAACTCCCGATTTGGCCCTGAGCAGTGGAGCGGCTTGTTCGTCGGCCGATCCCGAACCGAGCCATGTTTTGCAAGCTTTAGGACTTTCTGCCGATCAAGCCCGTTGTTCGTTGCGTATTGGACTTGGGCGCTTTTCGACCGAGTCGGAAGTTACCCAGGCAGCCGAAAGTCTGGTTCGAGCGATCAAGAAGCTCCGTCAGTTGGTCTAGGCGGTTTGGCGATGCTCATACCGTCAAAACTGGTCAAATTAAGCTCCTTTCTACAAAAACCGATCAAGCATACGAGGATTGTTCCGTTCCCTTAAGCGAACGGATTGCTATACTAAGAGTAGATATTTACGGTTGAGACCCTGTGGGGTTTCTCATTTCCGAAACATTTAGACAACAGAATAAGGGTGAATTTCATGGGGGTTCTTCTTACCGAACGTGCCGCAGAAGAAGTCAAGCGAATCGTCGAGGACCAAAAGCTGGAAGAGGGTACGGTACTACGCATCGGCGTAACCGGCGGTGGATGTAGCGGGTTTAGCTATGCCTTAGGCTTCGATAACGCAGTCGATGAAGCAGCTGACAGCACGTTCGAGTGCCATGGCGTTAAGATTGCTGTCGATAAGAAGAGCGCCTTGTACCTCGACGGTACAACGGTCGATTTCTTCGATGGCATCGAAAAACGAGGATTCGCCTTTGAAAACCCTAATGCCGTCAAGTCCTGCGGCTGTGGTAGCTCATTCCAGGCTTGATCAAATTTATAACCGAATGTTCTCAACGAGGCGTGCGACTTGGTCGCACGCCTTGTTTGTTGTGCCACGGGTATACCACGAAGGCAGTCAACTCCTATCAAGCTTATGCGTGCCGACTTGTTGGAATCATGGCAACCACACCCTTTAGGGGGATTCTAGAAGGAGAGCCTGTTAGGTGATTTAATCCCTACAGCCGTAACCTTGTCTTGAATCATTAACTTTGATTCGACAAGCGATTCTCTCGCTCGCTTCAGTATCACCTAAGCTTTTAATAGCTACCGTTCGGTAGGCTGCCAAGGGCGTTTCATGCATTTGCCCTCATCATAAATAGAGAATCACCATGATCCAATTTGTAACGAGATTCCTTCGTGAAGAAGAGGGCCCGACGGCGGTTGAGTACGCGGTCCTTCTGGCTTTGATTATTGCCGTATGTATTGGTTCGGTCACTGTCATGGCCAACGCCGCGGGTGATAGCTTCGATAACTCGGCGAACGAATTGACGAATGCCTTCGGTTCCTGATCGCTTATTTATCACGATCGGGTAATCGACCTCATTCAAACCTTTTTCCTAACGCATCTCGCTTGGGGCATCTTCAAAAGGGCATTTTTAACAAAGACCTATCCCCTTAGTGGCGTAGATTTTGATTCTGAACAAATTTGTGCCGATTAGAGTTCCTGTTCTTCGATAGAGCAGGAAACGTTAGTTGGCACTAATCATCGCTAATGAATTTTGTTGGCATGAGCAATGCAAACCAGAGATGTAGGGT
>CAYGQU010000188.1:2096-6285 GCA_964352045.1 uncultured Planctomycetaceae bacterium | reverse complement strand
GTCTCTTGCCAAGCGGCTTCGGCTTCCGAGCCACGTTTACCGAGCGTTTCTTGAAAATGCTCCATCACGCCATCGGGAACATAAAATTTTTCATCGGGCCAGCCATAGCCTTTCTTGGTTGCCGAGATTTCTTCATCCCCTAGCGGCGAACCATGGGCCCCCGAAGTGCCTGCCTTGTTGGGGGCTCCGTAACCAATAACGCTTTTGACAATCACTAAGGTTGGCTTTGACGATTCGGCATGAAACGCTTTGATAGCCGCATCGAGCGATTCCAAATCGTTGGCGTCCCCGATTTTATGCACAGCCCAGCCAAGGCCTTCAAATCGTTTTCCAACATCTTCGCTGAATGCGAGATCGGTGCTTCCTTCAATCGTGATGTCATTGTCGTCGTAAATCCAGCAGAGATTCGACAAGCCGAGGTGACCCGCCATCGAGGCAGCTTCGCAAGCAACGCCTTCCATAAGGTCTCCATCGCTGCACTGAACGTAAATATTGTGGTCGAACAGGGTGTGCTTTGGTTTGTTGTAACGTGCCGCCAACCAGCGTTCGGCTATCGCCATGCCAACGCTGTTACCACAACCTTGTCCCAACGGGCCGGTCGTTGTTTCAACCCCTACGGTATGTCCTACTTCGGGGTGTCCAGGTGTGAGGCTACCGAGTTGACGGAAGTCCTTCAAATCATCGATTGTAAGAGCAGGTGTGCCGTCGGGCTTTTTGATTCCGGTAAGGTGGATCACCGAGTAGATCAACATCGAAGCATGACCGCATGACAGCACATAGCGGTCGCGATTGGGCCAATCGGGCGTTGCCGGGTCGTAGTTCAGCACATCAGCCCATAGCTTATAAGCAATAGGTGCTAGAGCCATCGGCGTGCCCGGATGGCCACTATTGGCCGCTTGGACACCGTCCATCGAAAGGGTACGAATCGAATTGATCGTAAGTTGAGAAATATCGGTGGCGGTGGCGTTTGGCATTATAGTCTAATTCGAGAGGTGTAAGGGGTTAGTGGAAAACGGTTTACACGCCCCAACAGTTTACGACCAAACCCCCTCAATGGTCAACGACCTTCAATCTACCACGATGCCTAAAATGCGTTAGGCGAGAGAGCTGGTTTTTCATGCGAATCTCCATTGCACGTTATCTATATTCGCAAAAGAGCTTGCAATTTCGGTAGGCCAGAACGTTTGATTTCATAGACGAATCTAGCAAAATAGATCGCAAGGAACTCGCTTACCTGTTTCGGCACTCTCTTTGGCAGCAAGCACGATTTGCAATGCTTGGATCGAGTCAATGAGGCTTGCCGATCGTAAAACCAAGCTAGAAACTGAGCGATGAAACTGCATTAGTAGTTCTTCGCCTAAAGGCCGCACTTGTTCGAGTGATTCGTTGTGTTGGCCCGCATTGTCAAACCAAACGAGCGAACCAGGAAGGTCGAGGAAAGCCATTCCTCGTTCGCAAACGACTTGCAAGTCGGCCGGTCGCCGAAACGAAGCGGCATCGCTCCATGCGGAAGGCACATAACCGCCGCAAGCGATTTGTGCTAAGGGTTGGGTTCCGTCCAAGCTTTCAAATTCGAGGGTTACCAGAGTGTAATCATTAGGTTGGAATTCATAAGGGCTTGAGTGCATAGCACATTGTACCGACTTTGGTTCACAATCGGCGATATAGCGGCACCAATCGACCATTTCAATTAATCGTCGCGTATGACTTGCTGGGCCTGAGGCATCGGTCTGAGAAAAACTGGTGGCGACATGCCGTTCATTGCAAAAGAGCAACTTCGGCTGCCCTAACCGCGTCGCGATGAGCTCTTTAAGCCTAATCGTTGCCGGAGCAAGTCGAAAAGGAAGTTCTGCCATGAAAGCGACTCCCGATCGTCGAACCCGAGACGAAAGTTCTTGTACTTCGTCTTGCCGCATTTCAACCGAAGCACCGCAATAGATTGCTTTGCCAGCATCACATGCCGCAAGTATCGGTAATGCACCGAACCAACGACCTGACAGCATGAGTATTGCTTCAATATCTTCCGCAGCTGTTAGTGCACGAAATCCATCGACGGAACGGACTCCAAACTCCTGAGCGACTTGGTCTGCCCGGTGCGCAATGGGGTCACACACAGCGCGTACTTCGTACCGCGACGAAAGGGCTGCCAATGCTGGACGATGTCGATTATGCCAGGTGGGACCAAGTCCCACGACTCCTACCTTCAGCTTCAAACACGTATCTCCGATGAAAGAAGAGAACGTACCAGCTCGAACTCGATCGAGTTGCCCGCCTCATGCGGACTGCCTCTGGCACTAAGATCTGTAGTATAACGTCTTCCAACCATTTCCCCAAAGTCGATCCCAATTCAGACATAAAATAGCTAGATTTGCTGTAATTATTGAACTATCGACCTCCGTAAAGCCCTCCGACACCAAAGTCATTCACTTGCGTCTCTCGATACTCATCCCCGTGTTGAACGAGTCGAAAAACGTCGCGAAAGCTGTGCAAAGAGCTTTTACGATCACCGCGAATGACCTCGAACTTGTCGAGGTATTTGTCATCGATGGAGGAAGCAACGATGACACTGTTGCCAAGGCAGAAGCTGCTGGGGCAAAGGTCTTGCTATCGGCTCCAGGCCGCGGTCAGCAGTTGGCGGCCGGCTCGCGTGCTGCTACCGGCGACGTGGTTCTTATGCTTCACGCCGATAATTGGCTCGACTCCGAAGCGGCAGAGCAAATGGAGACCGTCTTAAAAAATCCTGGCATAGAAGCAGGCGCTTTTTGGCAACGCATTGAAGCCACTGGCTTTCGCTATCGTGCACTCGAATGGGGGAACGCCATGCGGGTCCGTTGGTTTGGTCTCGCCTACGGAGATCAGGCAATCTTTGTCCGGCGGCCAGTGTTGGAAGCTGTTGGAGGTATTCCCGAGGTTCCGCTTATGGAAGATGTTACTCTGATGCGGCTGCTTAAAAGACGAAAGCACCCTGCATTGCTAAGAGGACCAGTCCATGTTTCGGCAAGACGTTGGAAACAAAACGGCGTTCTACTTCAGACATTAAAGAATTGGTTCTTACTTATGGCATTCTATTTAGGCTTCTCGACCGAGAAGATCGCCCGCTGGTATCGGTTGCCGAAAGATTAGTTCCCATCCCGACAAGAAATGCAACCCATTGCGATAAGCCTCTCAGCGACCAATTCCATTGGCAAGCCAACGACGTTCGATTCACTCCCCTGTTTAATATGAACAAAGCCGAGCCCATCCTGATAACCAAAGCCTCCCGCTTTGCCCTGCCATTTTTTACTGGCGACGTAATCATCAATCCAGTCTTCTGTAAGGGGGGTCATCATTAATGTTGTCGAAACAGCATGCCTTTCGGGAGCAAAGTTGACTCCCGAAGCTAATTTAGCGAGAAAGATACCAGTATAGACCCGATGGGCGCGTCCGCTCAGTTGTCGCATCATTTGCTTCGCATGGATTGCATCGGCAGGTTTACCTAGGATCAGGCTGTCACATTCGGCAACCGTATCGGCAGCAAGAACCACGGCATGAAGATTTTCTGACTCTTTAACGAGTTGATCGACAACATCTAGGCCCTTGGCCATTGCCAAATCGGCCACGAGATCGGCAGGGCCGCAATTGCTGCAAAGTCCTTCGGATTCAGCCTTTTGTTCAGCACGTTCTTCAACCCCTTCACGAGCGGGCAAGACCCGGAAGGTAAATCCAGCTTCTTTCAGCAATTGTTGGCGTCGGGGAGACCCACTGGCCAGAATGAGTTGTGGCTGCGACATTGCTACTATATTCTTTCTAACTTTTACCCATAACGAAGCGGTTCTTGTGCGAGTCTTGCTAGAAGATAATCATCTGTTAGCCGTTGCCAAGCCCGCTGGTATTGCAACGATGGGGGCTGCTGCTGGTGTTGAGACTTTTCTTGAGCAAGCCAAAGAGTATATCAAACAAAAATACAACAAGCCTGGAGAAGTCTATTTAGGGGTAGTGAGTCGATTGGATGCACCTGTCTCGGGTATCGTACTTTTTGCTCGCACCTCGAAAGCTGCTGGGCGCCTTTCCGAAGCATTTCGTACACGCAAAGTGGAAAAGCGTTACCTCGCTATGGTTGAAGGAGAGGCAAAACCTTGCGATAGTCCCGTTGTGCATCATCTAAAAAAAGATGATCGAAATCATAAAATGTTTGCCACCCATTCCGACA
>CAYGQU010000188.1:0-2086 GCA_964352045.1 uncultured Planctomycetaceae bacterium | reverse complement strand
ACTCGTACGACCCGTTACAGGCCGCAAGCACCAGATTCGGGTTCAGTTAGCAAAGCTTGGCATGCCGATTCTAGGGGACGAAAAATATGGAAGTACAACCAAGTTCGCAGGTGGAGGAATCGCGCTGCACTCGTGGCGTTTGATGTTGGAACATCCGGTTAAGCATGTACCAATCAGCCTCACCTGCCCCGTTGTCGGTTGGCCGATGAAATTGCCAGCAGGGATGCCTGCGATACAATTAGGTGGTGCTGATCTTCGGTAAAAAACCATTTACCAAACCGTTCGAGACGTTCATTGAACGAATTAGCTACGTTTCGTTGGACCTAGGAGAGTTGGACAGATATCCTTTGTTTAGGAATACTTTGTCATCACGGTAATTGAATCGTCTTGCTTTATTCACCAACGAAACAAGAGTATGAGTTCTGCTGCTAAACCACATCTCGAGTTGCAATCGACCCGTTTTCGGCGTGCGCTTTCGGCAAGTGGTTTGGTCGATGGCTTGGTGCTTCATCGCCTAGCGAGCGAAGTGTTATCCGAGGGGCCCTTGTCAGCTGAAGAGCAAGATCGGTTGTTTGCTCAGAAGCTACTCGAAAGAAAAAAATTAAACGCTTGGCAAATTGATCAGCTTTCGGAGGGACGTACCAAATTCACACTTGGTTCCTACCGTATTTTGGATTCCATCGGTAGAGGAGGTATGGGTCATGTGTTCAAAGGTGAGCATGAGTTACTTGGTCGCGTCGAAGCTATCAAGGTCTTGCCACGCAGGAAAACAACTCCCGATGCAATCGCCGGTTTTCGCCATGAGATTCGAGCTCAAGCCCGACTCGACCACCCGAATCTTGTTCGAGTTACCTACGCTGACAGAGATGGAGATACTTATTTCTTTGTAACAGAGTACGTCGAAGGAATCGACTTGCGACGTTTGATTCGACGTCGCGGACCATTAAAAGAATCTTTGGCGGCCCTGGTAGTATCGCAAGCCGCCGAAGCGATAGACTATGCCCATCGACGAGGGCTAGTTCATCGTGATGTCAAACCAGGTAATCTACTCTTAACACTTGATGGTCGAGTAAAGGTGACCGACCTTGGCTTAGCGTGGTTTCTCGATGAAGGAGAGACATCAGGAACGCCGCACGATGAAAATAAAGTGGTCGGTACTTCCGACTTTCTTGCCCCTGAGTCGATTCATAGCCCCGATCGAATCATACCTGTCAGCGATGTTTATGGTTTAGGGTGCACGCTCTACTATGCGCTGACAGGTAAGGTCCCTTTTCCGGGCGGTTCACATATTGAAAAACTTCGCCGTCACTTAAGAGAGACCCCCACCGATGTTCGACGGCTCAATCCAGCAATTTCGGATACGATGTCTGACTTAGTTGCTAGCATGATGCAGAAAAACCCACACCATCGGATAGCCTCAGCCGAGATCGTTGCCGATACACTCGACAAGCTTTACGACGACACCGCCAAGTCGGCCTTAATGCAATTAGTCAAAGAAGCATCTGAAGAAGCCAAGCGACGCCATGAAGCGCATCTTTGCCAAGAAGATGGAAGTCTACTAAACAAAGAAACCTACAGTGGCGATTCTTCAACTGCCGAGGGGGCAATCGATATCAAGAAAGACGCTTCCAAAAGTCCCCCTGTGGACCCGCCATTGCCTGAAACCGTTAGCATCACATTCGATCCGTCGGCCGACGTAGTCAACCAGCCTCTATTGGAAGATGCTCGGATAAAAGAAACCCCTGAATCGGCATCACTCGATCGGTTTCTGCAAGGATTGACGATCATAGCCTGTTCATTAACCGCATTACTCATTTTAAGGGCTGTTTGGAATTATTTGCATTGAGCAGCAAAGGCGACTCCCTTTGACGGAGAGCGTTTCGTAGAAACGTCAAATGGCTGTATTCAGACAGATTAGCGAAAATCCTGATTCGATCAGTTTTTTTCCTGCCGAAGGGCGTCGTTCACTTCGGCTGCAATCTTACGAGTTTCTCGGGCATCTAACGATGAGCCAAGCACTGCTCTCGTTTGAGCAAACATGCGATCCAGTCGCCTTTGAACCAGGGGGTGATCCGCTCGATAGAAT
>CAYGQU010000187.1:5166-6298 GCA_964352045.1 uncultured Planctomycetaceae bacterium | reverse complement strand
GCCTTTTACGCACCGGGTGGACGCCTCATTGCGGTTGGAGATACCCGACGAACTAACTTTGCTGCGGCAGACTGACATGGTTGTAGCAAGCTGAAACCTACTTGATTTACACTTTAGATTTACTCCCTCGAAACTAATTACTTGCACATCTCTCGAATACTCGTTGTTCTTCTGCTATCGCTTGCTTTCATGGCCAATGCGAAGGCACAGATTCTACTCAACGGTAATTTCGATCATGGCTCGATTGATCAGGCCAATAGTAGTGTTTTGGGTAGCACCGTTCAGCTAGCAGGTAGAGATAATTTCAACGCAGGTGATTGGAAATGGCTCTACTTCTCGGCATCGGGAGTTTCAGGTCAAACGCCAACTTTTGAGATTGATGACGACTTCGCAACGGGCGGTGCCAACCTCAATGCTCATGAGATGGTTTACAGCTATAACCAAGACGATTGGTTCTACTTTGATAACAATTCGAGAAATGCGGGTGCCGATCTCTATTCATTTTCTAACAACACACCGTTCACCTCGAACCAAGTTTTTGTCGCTTATGGTCTGCCCTATTCGGTTGGCCGAGCTAATGCCCATGCAGCAAGCTTAATTTCCAACCCTTGGGTATCACCGACATTGACGGGAGGCACTGATTTTGTGGTAGGTCAGTCTCCTGGTGGTATCGATGATATTGGTAGGGTAATTCCTCAGCAGGACCTCTACGGGTACAAAATAACGGACCCAAGTTCGACTTTACAAAAAGCAAAAATAGTTTTGGCGGGAGGTGTGCATTCAAATGAAACTTTGGGTAATCACACACTCGAAGCGATGATTGACTATCTCGCAAGCGATGATTTAGGTGCCGCAATCCTACGTCAACGAGCTGAATTCTATATATATCCTATGGTCAATCCCGACGGTCGTTTAGCAGGCTATAACCGAAGTACAGTGGAACAACCTACCCTCGACCCCAATCGTTTTTGGGAGCCCCCTAACTATGGTAATCAAACAGAAATTGAAGCAATCGGTGAAGCAATGATTGCTGATACGGGTGGAGACATCGAATTCTTTATCGATTTCCACTCAACCGTCCAGAGTGGTTCGAGTCATATTGGATTTGTTGATATCGACCAGAATTTTCATT
>CAYGQU010000187.1:0-5156 GCA_964352045.1 uncultured Planctomycetaceae bacterium | reverse complement strand
TTTCATTTAAACCCTGTCTGGCAACAATTTTTGGCTTTAGAGCCAACAATTCAAACAGTCGATGCCAGTAACACCAACAACACGTCAGCAAGATTTGGCCTTGTGGAATTAAATACTAATTTCACTATGACTTTTGAGACGCGTTTTATAGCGGGTGAAAACGAAGATCGTTTCGTGACGCTAGGCCAAAACTTTGGGCAAGCCTTTGCCGATGTTTTTGCAACTCCCACGGGTGATCTCAATTTTGATAACTCGGTAGATGGAGATGATTGGCTTATTTTAACAGCTAATGCTCAGTCGGATCTCTCCACCTTATCAACCATAGATGCTTACGCAGCAGGTGATATCAATGGTGATGGCTTCAATGACGTTCTTGATTTCGGTTTATTCAAAGAGATCTATGAACAAGAAAACGGTGCAAATTCATTCGCCTTGATGTTGGTCAGCATTCCTGAACCTTCAACGACTTGCCTAGCAGTAATGGCAGTATCCTTATTGACGTCTTGTCGGGGAAGATCCTGCCGCTCCACAACCCTACCCTCATCAACTTTAATACACACGACTTGATATACCTCAGCGGAGACAAAACTATGCTTCGATTTCAATTTCCTATTCTGACTTTTATTTTGCTTACCTGCACCGCAGTTATGGCAGTTGATTTAGAGTCATTCAACTTCAATGACGCAAACGATACGCCGCTAACAGCGGCTGTGAACACAGCCAACCCAGGCAACTTCTGGTTCTATGATGAAGAAGCCACAACTCCTGGTGATGAGACGACAGGAGATACTTCAACCGTGCAGTCGGGTAGCTACCACATCATTACGGATAGTGCTTTTGCTACCGGTCTCGATTCACGCTATCTCGACATTGCTAACGTATCAACCGGAACTGTCTATCTTTCCGCAACATTCAGCAGCTGGAATTTTAGTGCCTATGATGGATCAACAACTGAGCAGGTTCGATTCTCTATTCTTGATGATGATACAGGAACCAGTGGTTCAACGGTTACTGCTCAAATGCAAATTCGGCGGAATGCAACGACGGGCTCCATGGAATTATTCGGAGATGCAATCGGCACGAGTGGTTCATTTGATATCGCTAACACGGTTGACTTAGCTGACTCACAGGTAGGGCCATTTACGATGGTACTAGCAGTCGATGAAGACTCGGATAGCTTCGAAGTTTTCTATAAAGATGGCACCAGCCCTTCCCAATCGCTAGGTCTGGGTGGTATTTCGAGAAGCCGAGATGTCAACTCGATTCGAATGGTGACCAATAACTTTGGTGCTGAAAACTTCCTTCCATTTGTCGTTACTGAAGAGGCTAATGTGGATAGTGTAATTTTAAGCGACACCAACCCTCTAAGCGACCTGATTACGCTTGAAGTCGACCGAGACACGGGCGCCATGAACTTGATTAACACCTCGGGAGCTGCCGTCAGTGGAGTAACGTCCTTAGCTCTTGGATCAACAACAGGCTCGATCGATTTGACCGACTTTGTTGATTTCAGTGGAACGCTTTCCATCGCACAAAATTTCTCTCTCGACTCTTCTCCTGTAAGCTCACCTGGAGTCTGGATTCAATCTCCCATTGAAGACGTTAGTGCTGAGCTAGTCATCGCGGGTGGTAATCGATCAATTGATGTCAATTTTGTTGGCAATGGTGGCGTGAAGTGGGTGACGGGCGACCTTGACTTTGACGGTTCGCTCGATGGAGATGACTTTGTCATTCTCATGGCGAACGCTGAGACCGATTTGTCTGCTCTTTCTGAGGCCTCAGCCTATCAATTGGGCGACCTTAATGGAGATGGCGAGAATGGCGTTCTCGACTTCGGCATTTTCAAGACTGCGTTTATCGCGGCTAACGGAGCGCCTGCGTTCGCAGCCATGATAGTTAGCGTACCTGAACCAGGTACAGCAAGTCTAGCTTTGCTTGCCGCTCTCTCACTTGGGCTAGGTCGCCGCCGTTACAAGAATCAAGAAACTTCTTCGCATAAGAGTATCAACATGAATCACAACAGAAGTACCCTCGCAGCAATTACGATAGCAGTCGCTTTAACCTTTGGAATCACTCACTCTGCCCAAGCTATCATTTTCGAAGACTTCCAATTCAATGATACCGCAGGCACAGCGATCGAAGCGGCAGTAAATAGCATTAATCCTTCTGTGTTGTTCAGCGCTGACGCAGATAATGTAGACGTTGTTACAAATGGCTTAGGGCAACTAGATGCTTCATTGAAAAACAACGATAATTTCGGCGGCGCATTTCTCGATATTGAACCTGAGCTGACGAGCGGTACAGTCTATGGCGTTATGGAATTGACTTGGGACTTTCAGAGTATACTCGATACGACACAAAATGAAGAGATTCGTGTTTCTCTCATCAATAACGACCCAACAGGTACCGAGATTACAGGTGAATTTCGGATCGTCCGAAATGATTCAGATCAAATTATTATTAATGGTCAGGCAGGAGGTACAGGGTCATCGGATCTTCCTGACACAATCTTGAACGGTGGTAGTCTCACTCAAACTGACAAATTCATAGCAGTGGTTGCAGCCGATTTAGACGCCAGCACTTATGAAATCCTTTATTCCAATAATGCAGGTTCCTCTTTCTTGTCGGCAGGTACGGGCATTAGTGCAACAGGTCGTATTGTTGAATCAATGCGAATGACACTCAACAATGATCTTTTGAATGATAATATCTTGATCGACCGAGTTTACCTAACGGATACGCTTCCGTTTGTAGTAGACCCTGATAAGCTGACGCTCCAAATCGACCCAGCAACGGGTGAGGTTGCCATCATCAACAATACGACCTCTTCGTTTGACATTGACTACTATCGGATTCTAAGTGACGACGATTCGCTACTGGAAACCAATTGGAACAGCCTTGAAGATCAAGCTTACGATGCTGTCGATGGACCCGACGGTGGCTCAACAGCAGGTGATGGCATCGGCGAAACGTGGACCGAAGCGGGTGGATCGGACGACGGGGTGCTTTCTGAATCATTCCTGCTTTCAAGCTCAGTTTTCGATGAAGATGATTTCGCCTTGTTGGGTAATGTTTTTGATATAGCTGGAGACGATCAACTACTAACTTTTGAATACCGCGATGCCGTTAGCGGAAATGTATTCGAAGGCGATATCTTACTAGCCACAATTGACCTTGGCTTACCTGGAGACTTCAATCTTGATGGTTCCGTCGATGCAGCTGACTATACCGTCTACCGTGACAACTTGGGACAAAGTGACTCGGCTCTCAATGGTAACGGTACTGGTTCAGGAACCGTTAGCTCAGCAGACTACGATCTATGGGTAGCCAACTACGGAACAAGCAGCTCAACATCGGTGTCGACTTCCGTACCAGAGCCCAGCTCCTTAGTGTCGATCGTCTTGCTCGCTATAGCAGGCTTTTCAAGCAGCAAGCGACGTGCGTAGATAGATTGCCAATTAAAAGTGCTTACTGGCATAATCCCCTAAACCTTCGTTTAAGGAGGTTATGTCAGTAACTCTCTCCGGAATTCTATTCTCGCGAACTGCTTGGCCTAGTTGAAGTAGGCTAGAAGCCGTAGGGTCCAAAAACTCAGTCGACGTTAAACTACTAATATAGTAGACTCTTTTTTAACGACGAGCTTCAGATATCTCAGCCGGATTCTAAACTAGATTGATTGTATTGATGGTGAGAAACAACTTTGATGGCTTCGCATCTCTATCCATGGCCAGATAGTTTTCGCATTGCGTATGATCAAAAACTCATCAGCCTTCTATCGGCGATGCCGCCAGCACAGTAAGCCGCTCGCTACGGCCAACAATCCAACTGTCGACGGTTCAGGCACGGCGTAAGTGACGGTGAACGACGAACCGGCCAGCAGATCGAAAAAATCGTCCGGGCCGGCCGATGGGTCAGTGGAGAACAGACGCAACGAATTGGGCGCCATCCAGCGCACAGGCCCCACGCTGGCGTCCCTTAGCGATGGACTACCATCGTTGCCGAAGAGCATCAGCTCGCCGTCGGCCGAGGCGTAGTTGCCACTGGCAGTGGTAATCCAAAAATTGCGTGCAGCGATGTCACGGTGCACGATGCCTTCCGACGAAACAGATGGCAATTTGTCCAAGTTGAAGAACTCGAACGCGATCGATTCCACACACTCGGGCGACCCGGGAGCCGCGACAGCATCTTGTGCTGCACTTTCAACCCACTCCATTTGATCGACCGCGAGCGGGTTCTCGTCGTTAACGACTGCAGGTGTTGTCACCGCACCAATAAATTGACACACATTCGGATGGTTACCCAAGCGGCCCATAAGCACCGCTTCGTGGCGAAGTTCGGGATAGTGGGTGGTAGTGCTCCCCTCCGCATCCGTAGCAACCTCCACCACCAACAGCATGATAAGGCAAACAAATAGTCGACGAAACATTAGCGCTGCTCCAAGTTATTCGAACACAGTGACCAACATGCGTACTCGCCGCGCCACTGAGAGTAAGCTGCCCGAACTCTCCGCTGCGGCGACGCAACGGGTGCATTATGCTTGATGGATGTCCGCTTGGCTAGCAGGACAGTCATTTCACTTCAACCTTCCCAAAGGCGAGTACGCGACGGCCTAGAGGTTATGAACCTTGCGAGCCTTTGCAGATACTAAATCCACTAAAAGTATTTCGTTAAACCTTTCCATAAATCAAGAACCTACAGAAGCAATAACACTCAGACAAACTAGGACATTCACGGACACGTTAGAGGTACGCCCAGAGGTGCGTCACTTTTCGAATTTAGCATCGTTCCCAAGGTACTTTGCATTAGGATGTGGGTTCGATTCCTGTCGCCTCTACTTATATTCCCAAGCGCTGTTTTTTCAAAAACTAGTACCGGCTATCCTAATCACCCTTCGCCAATTAGAGCACCTCTCAAACGCGCTAGCAGCGCGACTAAGGGCCACAGGATTCACTACTGTAGGATTCATTCTCGCAAACAAGAAGCTCTTAGCAGCTATTCTGTGGCGCCCTACCCGTTTTGATTCCTCGCCATGATTCGTTGAATCGTGCGGTTCTCGAACGACAAGACATGTCGACTGTCGACACAACCTCCTGAAACCGCTGTTTTACGAAGTTGTGTCGACAGTCGACACTAGAATTTATTCTCGCTGTGGCTTC
>CAYGQU010000186.1:4643-6335 GCA_964352045.1 uncultured Planctomycetaceae bacterium | reverse complement strand
GACTGCTATCGTGTTGCTCAAAGGAGTTGGCAAGCTACGTCAGTTGATGGCAACACGCTTTCGGATTCCTCAGTAAGAGAGTTTCTCAAAGAGGCCCACGAACAAGCAGCCCGCTTAGGAATGGTGGACATCTGCTTGCTCTACAAAAATGACAAGCCAGTTGCTTACTATTACAGTTACGCAAACCAAGGAGAACTAATTGGGATTCGCACGGGCTACGATCCTGAGGTGTCCGGCGCGGGCGCTTTGCTGATGGCATGCATGCTTCGTGATAGCCTCGTGCATGGTGACCAACGTCTAAATCTTGGAGCAGGTGATTCGCGCTATAAAAAGGTTTACAGGACGCACACTGAAGTAAGCCAAAAGGTAAGCCACATCACACAAGGAGCTTGGCTACCCTTAGCTCTCTACGCGGCGCGCAGAATTAGAGGTCGCTTCCAGAAGAAACAGAAAAGAATGTCTAGCTAAGCTTTAAGTGGACACTAAGTTGAAATACTTAGGACGATTTCGTACGAATCAGTTAGACTGACGGCTGCTGGCGACGGCTTCTGACTGTTGTTTCAGGGCAGCTGCTTCCTTAGCAAGTTTGAATTCCGGGCCAGGAGCGTAATATTGTACGTCGTCGGTAAGATAATGGGGGCTTGGGAGCGTTTGGCCAGCTATGTCCATTTGACAACCAGTAAAGGCGAAGCAACCCAAGGCAAGGACACCTGCCACCGAACAGCGTCTTACAAGCTGATGAAGTGTTATGCCAAGAACTGGTCGCGTAATTTGCTTAGTAAGGCTCATGGCAGTAGTCTCCGTGTTGGTCGGTTGACCAGTAACATTGTGTAATTGACGCTGATTGAACGACACGAGATGCTTGTGCTCCCTCATGAACCGCCCGTCTCATGGCCCTATCTGTTGGAAGAGAGAAGAACCGTTACAAACGTCATCGGCCTCCTAATCGTCAGACTTTGACATCTCCATTAAATTAACGAAGAACTCTTCATATCGTGCTAGCAATGAATTCGTTTCGACTCACTGCCATACCAAGCGACTGGCGTCGGAGGCTGTTGATCGTGCCAACGCTGAGCATCGTTATAGCCCAACTGCTATCGGTGGTCGTCTTGGCCCAGGGGACTCGTTCAATACCTGGACCAAGTTACTTTGCTGCGATCGAAGAACTGCACAGTGCGCAATATCGCCAAGCACTTCGAGGCATGCAATCCGAACTCAACAGTGCCGTACGCACGGTTCAGACGCGCTGGATTGATTCAATCTGCTATCACGCCATGCTGGGTGAAACGCTCTACCAAGTTGGAGACAACTTAGCGGCAATAGAACAGTTTGATCGCTCGCTTCTTTTATTTTTAGACAACGCTGGCTGGCTAAACTCGATCAGTTTTCAGTTGGGCCCCCAACCCGATACGAACCTGGCGCGCCGCCTTCCCGCTTGGGCCCGCCCGCAAATGCCAACGCTTTATGGGAATTTGCCTTCGAGCTTTTTAGTGCAAATTGGCCAAATTGATAACTCGGGGGTCGCGGAAAATGGTGGTGTCGTACGCCAAGCTCAATTCTGGAAACTCGACGCCCAGGAAGTTGCTCGTACGATCGCTTGGGCAATCTACCGACGAGGTCAAATGCTTGGTCCCTTGGCAAAGCATGATGCTTTACAAAAAAGGCTCATCGACACGATCTCTCGTGGGGGAT
>CAYGQU010000186.1:0-4633 GCA_964352045.1 uncultured Planctomycetaceae bacterium | reverse complement strand
GGATTGGCTCCGCGTGGCCATTGGTCGAACGCCTGGGTCGAACTCTGGTGGGGCATGGCTTCGGCATCCGTAGGAGACGCCACCTCGGCGGTCCCACATTTCCAGCGCTCGTTGCTACTCGAAGGGCGATTCCACCACCCACTCTCGGGATACGCCCTAATGGGACAAGGTTTGCTTGCCCAAACAGTTGGCAATCCAACAGCGGGGCCAATGTTACGCGAAGCCTATTCTTCTGCAATCGCTCACGAAGATTTCTCTCTGCTTGGTGAGGTCGTAGAAATGTTGACGGTGCAAGATGCAATCTCACCCGGCTCAGTTGTACCGATCGATTACCTCGAAACCAGCAATTGGGTGCGGCGAGGAAATTTTTCGCATACCGTAGCACATATTGAGTTACAAGCGGTCGAACGCTTGCTGGTAAATAATCAACCCGCACCGGCCATTAAACGATTGGGGGCAGCATTCGGTCGCAGACGAGAGGCCGAAGCTGGCCGACTTGGTGCACAGGGAAAATACCTTGCTGCCCGCCTGCAAGCGGGAGGGGGAAACCTGAACGAAACTACGAAGTTGCTAAACCAAGCCATGGAATTGCAAATCGGATTCTCGTTACGCAACTTTCAAATCAATTTAACAAATCTAAGGCTCGATCAAGGAACCCTATCGGCCCGTTTGGCAATGGATGTCTACGAAGAACTCTTGATGGACCCAAGCCAGTATGAATGGCTGAAAGGCCCTCTTGAATCCATGGTAACTTTAAGGACCAATCACCTCGAAGCCTTCGATCGTTGGTTTGCAGTCGCCCAGTCACGCCGTGATGTGCTCGCCTGTTTCTTCCTCATCGATCAACAACGACGACGTCAATTTTATCTTGCAAGGACCTATGCCGGACGCCTTGAAAGTATTCGCCGGTTACTCGAAGCAAAAGAGGAAGAACTCAATCAAAATGAACTGTCAGCCAGAGCTCTACTAGAAGATCGGCTACCAATTTATGCCGAAAATCGAGAAATCGGCTTAGCCTTGCAGCGTGAGATTCGTGCGATGGATAATCTTTTTTCAGTAGAGGGACCACAGCGAGCTGATAAGAAAAAATACGACGCGTTTAACGAGACAATAAATATTCGGGAAACCCAATTAAGGCAATTAGCCCTATCGCGAGCCTGGGTTCCTATGACCTTCCCTCCTGCTTTCGATCGAGAAACAAGTCGTGCGAATTTGACCGAGGGGGAAGCGGTTGTGTTGCTGCATGAATCACGAGGCGAATTCTATGGATTAGTGCTTGTTGCTGACGGTGAGAATGCTTGGCGCATTGGAGAATCGAGGCTAGTCGAAGACAAAATTATATCACTTCTGCAAACAACCGCTGGTGTTAGTAAGGATCAAGAGTGGACTTACGAGATGCTTGCAAACAACGAATGGAAAACCGAAGCGATCGCAGTTTCGTCGTTACTGTTTGATGGCTCTCGTTTGGATGCCACTAAGCTGACCAAATTATCGATTGTTCCCGATGGGATTAGCTGGCATATCCCTTTTGACGTACTGAACCTGGGAAGTGAGGAAGCAAATCTCGTCGAATCTTTTGCCTTGAGATTATCTCCCACGGTTGGATTGGCATTGGCTCCCCATGGCATCCAACAACCTGTTCAAAACACCGTGCTAATTACCGAATCTGTTCGCGAGGAAGACGCCCCTCCCGATCCGATGGTCGATCCGTCGGCTAACCTCAGCGTGATATTTCCTGGAACCAGAATTCCCAGTCAGGTTCTCAAAAGCGCGATCGATCACTTGGTGGTGGACATCGACTTGACGCTCGACTCGAACTTGGCAGATAAACTGGATCCCCTTCCATTAGCTCGTAAACGATTCTCCGGCTTACCAGCATGGCGTGAATTACCATATCAAGCTCCTAGTGGATTGGTCTTTGCAACCTTGCATACCGAAGCCGAGTTGATTCCTAAATTGGCAAGGCGAGGTTCCACAAAGCGCCGCAAGAGTCGGCCTGGTGATGAGTTATTTGAAGCCACCTGCTCGCTGCTGGCTGGTGGCTCTAAAACATTGCTGCTTACCCGTTGGGTCACGGGTGGTGACCGCGAACGGGATTTAATTAAAGAATTTCTCGTTGGTCTCAAACAAGAAGGGGCATGTGAAGCTTGGCAGCGTTCGGTTGCACTGGCTCGACCGACAAGGCTCAATGTCGAACGCGAACCACGGGTAGTCAACGCAGAAGACGATGGCAAAACCACACCACCCGATGCTAGCCACCCTTTCTTTTGGAGTGGTTTTATATTGATCGACTGATTTTTTACTGTTTCAATTTAATCAACTAATTGCCAAAGAAATTGGTTCCGTAAAAAGTGGTAATTGGGGCAGAGTATTAGGTTAATAATTCAGAAATTACGGTTAAATTAATTTGCCTCCCCTGAAAACGTAACCTATTAGTTGTGTACCGGAGATTGTTTCAGAATCACCTCGGTAAACATCACCGGCACCTTTTCAGCTATCTTTTTTGCTCATTGGCCAACAAGCCACGAGCCCGATAAAGGCAAACCTGTCGCGAGGCAGGGACGCACAGCTATGGGTCTCTCCTGAGATCGCCAGGCCACCGGACGCCATTCGCCCGAGCCCCCTGCTATCAGGAGAACCGCGATGCGTCTAACGCCAGAATACGTCAACCATTGGTACTTTGACCGACCCCTTGTTTCACATCATTTGGTCGCCACGCCCGACCCTGTATTGCTGTTAGCTTTACAGAGAACAATCGCCTCGACCCCTCGTCAGGGGGCAAAGCCGATCATGCCACAACCGGTCTCAAAATAGGGATTTCCCTCGCAACAGCCTGTGTAAACCACATCGGGAGAGGTCGGTCTAGCAAGATTTCGGATGTCCTCCTCATTGCCGGGCGGGCCTCTCCTCCCTAAAACTCTTCAAAATTAGGTACCAGGACCACTTCCCGTGAGCTGTTCAAGCCGTTATCCTTGAGCGATTCGGGGAAGCAGATTCCCCCGTTTAGTACCTGTTTCGATCAACCCCCGGCTACTGCCCGCAGCGACTGACAACTGCTTGATTTCAATCAATCGAGTCACTCGCCATGCACGCCCCGGGCTGAAGAGAGTTTAAAATGGCCAAAAGTGGCGGTAAGCGAAAAAAGAAGGTTGAAAGCGTCTTCCTCGTCTGTGAAGAGACAGGAGACTACAACTACACGATCCGTCGTAAATTGGGAGGTGAAAAACTTCGCCTGAAGAAGTTTTGTCCTCGCTTGCGTAAGCACACTTTGCACGTTGAGAAAAAGAAATAGTTAGATAAGAAAACGTCTAGCTTTTCTCGCTATTGCGGCATTCACTTTGCTCAAACTGCTTGGGTGAAGGCATACGATTCAAGGAAGGATGGTCGGTAGGTGCCCAAACATTGGCGACTTGCTATTCATGATCCTGGCCGGATTGCTTTGCTTGAACGAGCCGCTGGCCTCCCCTCAGTCGTTGCGCAACTCCTCATCGCCCGCGGCATTGACGATGCCGAAACGGCTCTTGATTTCCTTAATCCTAAGCTCACGGGGCTCCGTGATCCGAATGAACTTCCAGGCGTATCAGTCGCCGCCGAAGTTCTGCACGATGCGATTGCCTTAGGCAATTCGATCGCCATCTACGGCGATTACGATGCCGACGGCATGACCGCATCAGCAATTCTCTTGCGTTGCCTTCGCTTGCTTGGTGGTAAGGTTCGCTCCTATGTGCCCCACCGAATGGAAGAAGGCTACGGGCTCAACTCCGATGCGATCCGACAATTGGCTTCGGAGGGTGTGCAAACGGTCGTTACGGTTGACTGCGGTATTGCGAGCCTCGGTGAAGCTGAGCTTGCATCATCACTCGGGCTGAAACTCATTATCACCGACCATCATCAAATGGCCGAGCGGCTCCCCGTAGCCACTGCGATTGTTCATCCCCAGTTACCTGACCATAACTACCCATTCCACGGCCTCTGCGGTGCGGGCGTGGCCTTCAAGCTCGCATGGGCACTTTGTCAGTTAAAAAACGATGAAGATGACGATTCTAGTAACGCAAGCGAAAACAAAAAAGTAAGCCCCGCGATGCGTAAGTTTCTTATGCAAGCGGTGGGCCTTGCTGCGATTGGAACCGTGGCTGACGTCGTACCACTTGTCGATGAAAACCGAATCTTGGTACTCAACGGCCTAAAAGCACTTCGCAGCAATCCGGTAATTGGCTTTAAGGAACTCGAACGTGTTTGCCAACTGATAAAAAAGCCCGAATTGGGTGGCGAGGACCTTGGTTTCTCAATCGCTCCGCGCTTAAATGCAGCAGGTCGGTTGGGCCAGGCGGAGCTTGGCGTCGAGCTGCTTTCGACTGACGAACCCAAACGTGCAGCGGAACTAGCAGATTACATCGACAAACTCAACGAAACGCGAAAGTCGGTCGAGCGAAGCGTTTTGCTTGCCGCTCGAAAGCAAGCGAAAGAAAAATTCGATCCCGTTAACGACCCTGCACTCGTCCTGGCCCATCATGACTGGCATGCGGGCGTCATCGGTATCGTCGCCGGGAAACTAGCCGAGCAGTACCATAAGCCGGTGATTATTATCGCTCTCGATAAGCTTGGCCAGAAACCGGGCACTGGTTCGGGACGT
>CAYGQU010000185.1:0-6347 GCA_964352045.1 uncultured Planctomycetaceae bacterium | reverse complement strand
GATAGCTAATAAGCCAAACGAGAGGGAATACCGATATTTTTTGAAAGACGGTGTCGGTTAATCAACCTGCTTTTGGATTACCTCTTAGAGAGCATCGTTACGAATTGAATTCGTTACCATTTGGATTCCTTTCCTTACGGTTACACGTTATTTAGGCTACACGGTATCTCGTCGGGACAAACAACAGCCGGCGCAGCCAACAATCAAAAGCGTAACCGCTGAAGGTTCGGGGACTGAATAGGAGGTTGCCGTAGCAGGAGCGGCAAGAATCGTGATGGATACCTCGGGATCATCCCCAGCAAGGTTGATCCCACGGTCGGTGCTGGCGTTGTGCAAGGGCTCGGCACCCGCGCCTGGATCGGCACCGAATCGAACGTCCGTATCGAGCGAAGTCCCCAAAACACTTGGGTCACCAACATGATCACGCCATACAGTATAGTCTGCTGCATCAACCATACCGTCTCCACTACCGTCGGCCGCCAACAAAGTGGCCGATCCATAGCTATCCGACCAAATCGTAAAGTCATCGGTATCGACTTCACTGTCGAAGTCGTAGTCGCCGTAGGCAAGGGTGACTTCGTTCATTCCGCGGTCCCCGATTTGCAAATAAAGATCTGCCGACGTTCCCCCCGTTACGGCTTCGATTTGAAGTTGGCCCAGCAGCCAAGCAGGCTCACCATCGGCAGCCATCACGCAGCCCGATTCTCCTTCCGAGCACCGTGGGCCAACACCTCGGATCGTAGTACTGGGGAACACCGTAAAGGCATTCCAACCAAGCAAACTGTCGGCACTTCCCATTCCAACTTGCGCTTTGCTGTACTCGGAATTAAGTACAATCGGCGAAGAAGAATCATTGAGATGCTCAAACCGATCGGTCGATCCGTCGATTATGTTATGAATCGCAAAGGTGCCATCAATCAAATCGATACCATCCGATGCCACGACATTAAGCGACATACTTCGAAGTTGTCGGCCTGCTGTGGGACGTCCCCACAAATAAAGTATTTGCTTTTCAGTCACGCTCATCGTGAGCGAAACACTGTCAGGTCCTGTGCTGCTGGCCGAAGTGGTTGAGAACCAAAAATGAGCCCCGTCAACAGCTGCTAATACGGGAGAAAAATTTACAAGCAACCAACCAGTTATGAGCAGTCCCATCAAAATCGACCGTAGCTCGATTATTGATTGTCTTGCTTTCATGACACTTAAGTTTGAACCAATGTGATCGAGACGCAAAAAGCTATCAGAACAAGTCTTGTGAAAAGCGGTGCAAAACACGAACCATGCATCATTCGTAATTAAGCTGGACTCTTAGTATAAGACGCTTTGGCTTGGCAAAAGTCTAACCAACCTACCACAGTAAGCCAAGCAAATTGGTCCCCATACGACCTCCAAGTAAATAAAATTAGCTTTCCATGATTCAATCATGTTATTCTATTGGGTAGCAATATGAAAAAATTCCTCCAACTGCTCTCTTCAGTCGTTCCGCGGCTTAACGCATTAAAACGCATGCATACCTTGAATAGGAATTCTCGAAACCCTTTGCTCCCAAGGCTAGCAGCTACAATTAGCTCGGGTTTGGTCGTTGTGTGCCTCGTTTGTGCAGCACCTTGTTGCCATGCGTTTAGTGTTCTTTTTAGTGAAAATTTTGACACGCTCTCATTAGGTGGCCCGGTCGATGAGAATTCGCCGATTAGCAATGCCTTTACCCACGACCCGCCGCAAGGATGGAACAACCTAAACAGTCTGGTCCCGGGCGTCGGCAACCCTGACTACGGTGTGACGGAATGGGAAGGTTGGTCTTTTGCAAACAAAGACTTTTGGACCAGTGTCGCCTTGCCGACGGGTGGTCCTAATTTCGGTCCACGCGATGCCTTTACACTAGGTCAAGGAACCATCGCTGTGGCTGATCCCGATCAGTGGAACGATCTGGGCGATCCGGCCAACGAATTGGGATTCTATAATACGTTTTTATCCACACCACTCATTGACCTTCGTAATGTCGTCGAAGATCAATTGAAGATCGTTTTTGATAGTGCGTGGGTGGGTGGGTGCTGTGACGACGGAGAACTTTTTAATCCCAACGGTAACAATCAAACCGCCACACTCAAAGCAAACTTGCCTGATGGATCACAAATCGAAATTCTACGTTGGGAGTCTGCCCCTTTCTATAATTCGCAAGGGCAACCTTCAACTAACCCACTCGATACTCCCAACCCTTTCTTCAAACCCGACAACCTTAACGAGCGTGTCGCCATTGACATTTCGCAATTGTTAACTGGCTCAAGTTTTTCTAGTAGTCATTCCAACCTACTTGCTGCCAGCGGAGCACCGGGAGTTTCGTTTGAATTCGGCATGGAAGATGCTGGCGATGATGGTTACTGGGCACTAGATACTGTCGAATTGATCTCTTATACCACGCTGCTTGGCGACATGGACATCAGCGGCGCGCTCGATGCCCCCGACATCGACGCCTTCGCACTGGGTATGCTCGACGACGATGAATACAGCTTCAATTACTTCGGTGAATTCCCTGTTGCACGCGGAAGTGTCGATAGTTCGTTCGACTTTGATGACATCCCCTGGTTTGTCAGTCTCATGGAGGGGGCGGGGATTGCCTCCGCTTCCACGGCATTAGCGCACGCTTTGTCTGTCTCAGTTCCTGAACCAACGAGCATCACGCTCTTCTCTCTCATGTCCCTTGGTTATGTAGTATGTCCAAGGATTGGAAACCAATGAACGGCCTGAGGCGCACTCAAGAAAGAGAGACGAAACAGCTTTATGCTCACCCCATCGGTTTTACCTTAGTCGAACTACTGGTCGTGATCGCGATCATCTCGATCTTGATGGGGCTTTTATTACCGGCGGTGCAGTCAGCACGTGAAGCGGCCCGACGTTCAAGTTGCGTTTCACAAATGCGACAACAGACAACCGCCATGCTAAATCATGAATCGCAACAGGGAGCCTACCCTTCGGGTAGTCGACTACACGATCTTCAAAAAAAGGAAGGAATCGCCTGGCGAGCCCTACTACTTCCCTTTCTCGAAGAAACTGAATTGCTAAAGCTGATTGGCCCTCGCGACGATGGGGGGTTCGACAACAAGGATGTACCTTCGCGTCTGCCGCAAATTTTTGCCTGCCCCAGCGCTCCGCAACAACCTGGCGAAGATGGCGGTTGGCAAGGTTCTCACTATGCTGGGGTGGCGGGATCACGGGTCGGTTCGGATCTCTTGTTGCCCGAGGAAGCGGGCGTTTGGAATCTCAACAGCGCAACCTATGGCGACGTCGCGATCAACGGAATCCTCTACCCCGACAGCAAAGTCCGAATCAGCCATGTCACCGATGGGACTTCTAAGACATTTCTTGTGGGGGAACAAATCTACTTCAACGGATTTCATCAATGGATCGTTGGCTCGCTTTGGGTCGGATCGAACCGTACTGCACCCGATCGGATTCAAATGCAGGCGACCAAAAATGTTCGTTATCCGATCAATGGCAACCCGGGTGAATATGGTTACTTTGGCCTCGACCCTACCGCCCCTGCTGGCGCCGACAAATCACTTAAACAGAATGACTTCTACTTTGGCAGCCATCATCCGAGTGGTGCTCACTTCGCATTGGCCGATGGTAGCGTGCAGTTTTATGCCGATACGATGGATATTAACCTGTATCGGGCCATGGCGACTCGCAACGGTGAAGAAGTAGGCAATGAATTCGTTTTTGAAGCAATCAATAACTAGCTATTACTTCGCGCCGGCTACCGATTCACGAGAATTCAGGTCAGACGATTGATTAGTCAACAAGCACGCAATCTCATAAAGATTTAACTCGCTTGTCGCTAGCTGCTTGATAATCTGATTTGGTAACTGACTTTCTTCGAGAGTCGCTGCCAAAATTTTGCGAATTTCTTCTTTCGTAGCCTCCGATTCAACGACAAGATGCTTACCCGTAGCGACCGACTCGCCTACAGCCATCATCGCGGCAATTGAATTACTATCCTTGGCAACTATTTCTCGCCGCGTAATCAAAGCTTGCTTAGCCATCAGAATTGCCTGTTGATTTTCACCTGATTCGCTAAGCAGTAGACTGAGCGTAAAACAACAATCGGCATAGATTGGCTTTAGCCAAGCCTCTTGCGATTGCAACTCGCCTAGCAAAATCTCCGCTTCGCTTAGCCATTGTCGTGCTGATTCGGAATCGCCAATCGCCAGCTTTAGCTGTGCCATGCCCATGCGGCTTATGGCTGAACGGGGATCGAGATCGTCGAATTGTGCGATCTGAGATTTGATCTGCGTCTCTTGGCTTTCAAGGTACTTGCGGATTAATTGTCGACGGCTCGAATCGAGATCGAACTCCGCACGGCTCCGCTCGGCTTCAGTAACACGCTGCAATAACTCCGATTTCTCTTCGACAAGCCGATCGATTTTCTGCTCATCGTTACGCACTACCACAGTTATTTCATTGAGCCGATTGGCGATTTCTTTGTTTTGTTGACTTATCACGACTGCCGCGGTAGGACCGGCGATCGCAAGAATGCTTCCCAGCACCAAGGCACTTGCCCGAGCCGGATAGCGTTTGGCCCAGCGGATAGCTTGTCCTGTTCGAGAGATTGGTCTCGCCCGAACCGGTTCGCCACGCAAGAATCGTCGCAATTCTTCGGCAACTTCCGCGGCCGTTGCGTATCTCTTATTGGGGTCGCGTTCTAAACACTTTGCGCAGATTGTAGCCAAATCAAGCGGTGTTTGAGGAGAGAGCCGACGCGCTGGCGGAGCATCGTCCTCAAGCCTTTGTTGGATCTGGCTTTGTGCCGTACCTCGGAAAGGTAACTCACCTGTTAGCATCTGAAACAACATCACGCCAAGCGAATAGAGATCGCTGCGTCGGTCAATCCACTTTGTTTGTCCACCCGCTTGCTCAGGAGACATGTACGCCGGCGTGCCGAGCACTTGCCCTTCGATGGTCATCGTTATCTCGCCAACCTCTCGTTTCGCGAGGCCAAAATCCATAAGATAGGGCTTGCCAAACAAAGGGAGATCTGACAATTCACCTTTCCCTTGATCTGGTGCTGTTTCAAGCATAATATTCGAAGGCTTTAGATCGCGATGAATGACCCCCTTCTCATGAGCATAGTGAAGCGCCTCAGCAATCGTTGCAAGCAGCTGAATGGCTATCTGAAGTGTTGGCTTCTCTTCTTTCAAACGGCTTGCAAGAGAACTGCCACGAATCAAATCGCTAACAATATAGATTGAGCCCTTCGCGTCGCGCCCTACTTCATGCACCGGCACAATGTTCGGATGCGCAAGCTGTGCAGCCGCGCGAGCTTCACGAAAGAATAGCTCCGCTTCGTGACGCATCAACTGACTACGGCGCGGGACTTTGATTGCCACTTCTCGGTCAAGTTCAGGATCGCGAGCCCGCCACACGGTGCCAAAACCACCGATACCAATCTTCTCTATCAGCTGGAAGCGACCAATTTCGGTAGGTGTTTCAGCAGGCGAGTTGTTGCCGGTCAGGCCGAAAGTACTTCCGCAAGAGGCACAGGTGATTTGCTCAAGCGGTGCATCGGGCAGTAGCTCGACCCCATTCTGACAATGCGGGCACCTGAGATGTAAAGCTGCTGAATCGCAGCCCTTACCGACAGCTCGTTGGCCTGTGGGGGTAAATAAGATGGTCCGATTAGAATCATCGTCCGCCGAATGAAGCACCTCGCCCAAATCAAGGTTCAATTGGGCGAGTGCATCGCCTAATGAATTCCGCCCGGCTAGTGTTTGTTGGGCACGTTCTTTGCCGTCTGTTTTAGCTCGGAACTGCCATTCGAGAAGTAGCACTTCAACCATGGCATGTCGTTGCACTTCCTCGGGAAGCTCTCGTATTGCCTCTTCAGATAACATCGGATTACCATCAGCCCAGACTCGCTCAAAACGATCGCAGCAAGCATCTACTTGGCAGAGCAGGTCGTAAGGCAGAATATCGGGTTGATTCGGTTCAGACATAAAAGCCTAGCCAAAATGGGTATTAAGGAATCCGTTCATTTTAACGTCTCACCAAGTCTTTTGCTTGTCGTGGCTTGGTTTGATCTGGCTTGAAGAGGTAATTCTATCTCTTGGGGCGTTGAATCGTCGATTCAATTGTGGGATTATTAGAATTCTGGCCAATCGTGCCTGGCCCTACACAAGGAAAAACGAATGGAAATATGGCCTGCAATTGACCTCCGCGGCGGCAACTGCGTACGACTCCGCCAAGGGGACTATGCCCAAGAAACCGTCTTCAACGACAACCCAGCCACCATGGCTCGGACGTTTGCCGATGCTGGAGCGCGCCATCTGCATGTCGTTCATCTCGAAGGAGCT
>CAYGQU010000184.1:0-6365 GCA_964352045.1 uncultured Planctomycetaceae bacterium | reverse complement strand
GTATATCGAGGGCCCTGTAAACGGACTTTTCGGTCCATTCTGCCAGGAGCTGTTCGTTGAGCTGCGTTGGAATCGACAACTTCTCAGCCTTACCCGCTTTTGCCTGTTATAATCGAATATTACGGTAATTTCATCATCGACCAGCCTCGAACCGCTATTCGATCCCTGTACCCGACGCCAAATGAGGCAAACCAAGTATGTCCCGCTATGCAGCCATTGAGCGTAAAACCGCCGAAACCGACATCAAACTATCAGTTTGCCTCGACGGAACAGGCCAATCGGAACTGGCGACTGGCGTCGGTTATTTAGATCACATGCTCACGCTGCTAGCTAAGCACGCCCTGCTTGATCTTCAAATTGAAGCGCGAGGAGACTTGCAAGTTGATCAGCACCACACTGTCGAGGACATTGGTATTACGTTGGGGCAAGCTTTTCGTCAGGCCTTGGGTGACAAGCATGGGATTCGCCGATATGGCTCGATGACCCTACCGATGGACGAAGTCCTTGTGACCTCAGCTATCGACTTTGGCGGGAGATATTGGTTCGAGTACGATGCCCCAATCGGTCAGCCAAAAATTGGCGAGTTTGATAGCGAACTAGTTGAACACTTTTGGCAATCGTTTGCCTCGAATTCAATGGCCAATCTGCATGTCCTTATGCACTATGGTCGGAATAGCCATCACATTGCGGAAGGGGTTTTCAAATCAACTGCACGGTCGATTCGGCAAGCGATTGAAATCGATCCGCGTGATGTCGGAGTTCCCAGCACCAAAGGGACACTAGTCGATTAGCCTTCGTATCGGGCTTAGCTATCGGGCAGAACCATTGCCTGATAAGTCGCTCTATGGCTAACTCATTCTCTGACTACCTAACCTTCAAACCCTTGCGCCGCGCTTGGGCAATACAACTGGTATCGTGGTGTCTGACGGGTGCGAGCTCGAACCCACAAGCTTCGAGCATGTGAATGAATTCGTAACGATCACCTGCAAAATCATGAATCTCAATGGCAAGCTGATCGGTCATTGCTAAGATCGGGCTCTCGGCATTGAGCAAACCAAATTCACTCCCTTCGATATCGCATTTGAGGAAATCAATTTTCGTCAAATGGTGCTTCGCGATAAATTCTTCTTGCGTTACAAAATCTGCCCCATGATAATGCGGGTCTTCTAGCAGCTCTTTTTGCATATCACCGCGTGAGCCGATAAAGCAACGGTCAAGCGTGGCTCGGTCTTGCCAACCGTTGATTTCAATTTGATGTCGATAAAGAGCATTGCGTTCGCTACTTGGTTCGACACTGATAACTTTGACTCCTGGTCCGTGTCCAAGGGCTAGCATCGTAAAGTTGCCCATGTTGGTGCCAAAGTCAACCACCGTTGCTTGCTCAGGAATTTTAAGAAAGCCACCCGCCAGATAAACATCACGAACCCAAATTTCACGAATCCCCGAAACAATTTGTAGCCCCGACAACAACGCCTTGGACTTACCTAGCCGAACTTCAAAAGGACCTTCTCCCATCGCCAGATCGGCTGGCTGTAAGTTTCGAGTGCGTAGGCATTCTCCAAAATTTGATATCACCTTACCAAGCCAACGCATCGCAACTACAAAACCCCCTACTCGCATCAATCCAAGGGTGTCGCCAACGATGGCTGTAACAAATCTAGTAATGGTCTTAATCATGGAACGAGTTGGGGAGAAATCTATCAATTAACGGCAATCGTGGATCTTATCACTTAGCTAACCTTAGCACATGCTATCGGGTTATCATTATTTCGTTAATTTCCGAACGAAATGCTTGACCGCATAAGCTTAATTGAGCTTCACCAGAAGATCAATCAAGTTCGATCGTTTGTATGCTGAATGCTTTTGATTCACGCATTTCTAGAAAATCTAATGTCGCAACACTTCGCTGAATTGATCACCAAGGCCGTTGTTTCGCGAAGTTACGACTGATTTATTGCACAATATTAACTTTTCTTGCAAGAAAATATTTACATGGCTTTCTTTCAGTATTTCACATAAAAAGCGTTACCTTCCCTCGCCGGCGGCATTGAACCGTGTGTGCGTTCCTCCCTTGCAATAAGAACGCTTTGGGTAACGAAGATACCGTTACTAGAACAGAGAGATTAAACATCGCCGATTTGACAGCGGCTTATTCGGACGAGGCAAACATGAATTCACGGCGTTCCCTCTGCCTTTTTATAATCCTGGGGATAGCGACTTTATTCGCTGCAACCTTTTCTTCAGCAGCTTCTCCCGGTGTACCATCGCTTGGCAGTAATTCGCAAGACTATGTCGATTACTCGGTAACAAGCTTACCCTTATGGTTTAGAACTGCGGTGATATCAGCGATGGATAACACACCGGTAGACAACCCTATAACGAATGATGGGGCAGAACTAGGTCGCGTGCTTTTCTACGATGCACGTCTAAGCCATAACGACGGGACTTCGTGCGCTAGCTGCCATATCCAAGAGAACAGCTTTACCGATCCGAACAAACTGAGCGAAGGATTTGAAGGGGGACTCACCGGTCGTCACTCCATGTCCTTGGCGAATGCCAAATTCTATGATTCAGGAAAATTCTTTTGGGATGAACGTGCCGATACGCTAGAGGACCAAGTGCTTATGCCGATCCAAGATTCAGTCGAAATGGGATCGGATCTATCGCAATTAACATCCGAATTGCAAGCAACCGACTATTATCCCGTCTTATTTGAACGAGCGTTTGGAGATAGTCAGGTCACAAGTGAACGGATGGGGGCAGCAATGGCTCAGTTCGTTCGTTCGATGACAAGTTATCAATCAGAATTCGATCAAGCCCTGGCTGCAGGAACCCCTGGACCCGGGGGAAGGACCCCCGACTTCGCTGCGGTTGCGTCAATCGAAGACCCTGTTGCAGCCAGCAACGGCCACGCGACCTTCGCGCAAAACTGCGCCGGCTGTCACCAAACCCAGGCACAGGTCGGAGATGGGGCAAAAAACATTGGTCTTGATGCAACCAACACTGACGAAGGAGCAGGCAATGGCACCTTCAAAGTTCCTTCGCTGCGTAACATTGCCGAACGAGGGGGCTACATGCATGACGGGCGCTTTACGACGTTAGAAGAGGTCATCGAATTCTACAGCAATGGTATTCAAGACAATCCTAACTTGACACGCCCTCTGCAACCTGGAGGACTCGGCTTTTCGGAATCGGAAAAGAGCGACCTGCTTGCCTTCCTTGAAACCCTCAGCGACGACTCTTTTCTGACATCCGAGTTGTTTAGTAATCCGTTTGTAACTCTCGACGGTGACTACAACGGAGATGGAATCGTCGATATGGACGATTACAATTCCTGGCGAGATAGCTATGGCATGACGGTGGAAGATATTTCGGGGCCACTCTTTGCCGACGGCAACCTTGATGGTGTTGTCGATGCGGCTGACTACTCGCTCTGGCGGGATAATCTAGGAGCAAGTTGGAACACAAGCGGCATCGGCTTCTCTCCCATAAATTCAATCGCAAATGCCACGGCAATCCCCGAGCCCGGAGCACTTCGGTTGATGCTTATCGTCCTTGTATCCGCTTTCGCAGGGTGCCATAGTAGGTCATGCCAAAAGACAACGTATTAGCCCATGAAATTCGCCAGGCCTGATGGATTGGTTTATTGTCCGAACATCTCGACATAATCAGCCATTGCCGCTTGTACAACCTTTAGGGCATGCTCGCGACCGTAGGAGGCAGCGATTTCGACAGGCATGCAATCAGGCGTTAAGGCTTTGTAAATGCTAAAGTAATGCCTAAGACGGTCAACCAAAACTTTAGGCAATTCGTGAATATCATTCACGTTACTCCACATGGCGTCGTTTTCTAGAACCGCAATGATCTTATCGTCCGCTTCGCCATCGTCGAGCATTGGCAAGCCACCAACAACTCGCGCGTTGACGATCGTTTCAGGATTGGTAATCGGTCGTTCGCTGATAACGCAAATATCAAGTGGGTCTTCGTCTCCGACGCTGGCACTGGGCATCAACGCCTGCACTCGTTTGCCGCAAAAAGTTTGCGGAATAAAGCCATAGAGCGTTGGCGAGAATGCCGAAGTTCGGTTAGGCCGATCCACTCGCATGTAGCCAGTTTTTTTATCGAGTTCGTACTTTACTCGGTCAAATGGTGTCAGCTCGATGTAAGCGTGCACAATGCTAGGAGGCTTAGGGCCAATATCAAGGCCATGCCAAGGGTGAGGACGCCAACGATAAAATGGCTGAGGAAAACTCATTGCTGCCGATTCCATTCCAATTGATTGATGTGCACAATAAAAAGCGAGTGGTTACCAACACCACTCGCTTTGCCAAATCTCTTATACAACCAAGTCTTCTTCGTTAACATAAGTCTCAAGAAATCGGGTCAAGGCGTGGAAGTCGCTATCTTGGTCAATGTAACGCACCACCGTGACTAATGTCTCTGGATCGACGAGCGTTTCAAAAGGTACATAAACCAGTTGCAGTTGCCCTTCAACAGAAACCATGACACCGTCAAGCGAGTTCTCAACCAAGGCACGATAGGCGCCGACGCCCAGTTGGCTGCCGAGCATTACATCAAACGCATGCGGTTCGGTACAACGTGCTTCGTAACCGAGCTGTACGGGCTTAACGCTTTGGGTGGTACCTGTCTGCTTTTTATATTCAGCCGAAATTAGCTTGCTAAATAATTCGTGGAGGCTGATATCCGAAATCTTGATATGGCCATGGTCGTCACGAGATACGCCTTCGACATATTTATAAGGAAGCAATTCTGCCAAGCCTTCGGCAACCACAACTACACCATAGTATTTACCTTCACGCTCGCGAGTCGTCATAGTCAGCACGATGCGGCGAATGACTTCTTCCAAATCCATAACGTCGCGGGTATGTGTTTCACCCGTGTTGGGATCGGTGAATTCTTCCGTTGTGCGATAGGCACCGGCAATGTCTTCCACACTAATGACAAGACTCGCTTCGCCAGCGATTGCTACACCATAAGCGAGCCAACCCGCGCTACGTCCCATCGATTCGACTAGGAAATAACACTTATTCGCTTCGGCATCCGCCAGCAAATTGCGGACAGCTTTAGCAAGAAAGTCAACCGCTGTGAAATAGCCGAAGGTAAAGTCGATACCTCGATAGTCATTGTCGATCGTCTTCGGCAGGTGTACCACAGGAATGCGGTGCGAACCCTCAGGCAAGCGATCTTGGTACATTTTGAATTTGTTGGCGGTTTTGAGCGTATCGTCTCCCCCAATCGAAATCAAAGCATCGACACCTAAAGAACAAAGACCGTTGTAGACATTCTTCAGAGGCGCTGATCGTTCTTCATCATCAAGATGTGCCGGGCTTGAAACCAGCTTACCTGGATTCGCTCGGGCAGTGCCGATCATAATTCCTTGGCGATTGCGTGTGCGGCTGAGCATTTTGTGGTCAATCATCACATAATCGGAACCTTCGACTAACTCTTCACCTTCTTGATAGTCAATCAAGCTAGAGTAGCCATGCTTGATACCAACGACTTGAATATCGTTTCGTAGGAATGAAACGGCTGCGGCCGAGATAACCGCGTTGGCCGCTGGAGCGGGGCCCCCGGCAAACAAAATCGCCACACGCTTAAACTTATGGTCATGTTTCTTCGGACGGGCGAGGCTGCTCTTAGACATCTTGCTTAAACTCTATTGAATGGTGTTAAGTAAGGGGAAGGTAAATTTTCGACTGAAGGAATTCCGCCTACCTGACCGGTATGGACTAAATTGAACCCACCCCGGTAGATGAAGGCATGAGTTTACCCCGAGAGGGCCTCTGCGTTAATGCCCAGTGGAGAAAACCAATGTGAAGAATTGGCTAAAATAGGGTTTCTAATAGCAAACTCGCCAATTGCTGGAAGCGGGCAACAATTGCTGGAAGCAGGCAAGGGTACGAAACTAGCTTGTGAACGTACGTTCGACGAACGTTGTGTCAATACGTGCTTCGGAGAAGGCCGTATGCTTTAGAATCTCTTGATGAAGGGGTTTCGTGGTCTTGATACCATCCACGCGAAGCTCTTCAAGGGCACGAAGCATTGAAGCAATCGCCTCTTCACGTGTCGGCTGGTGAACCAATAGCTTGGCGATCATGGAATCATAGTAGGGTGGCACGACGTAACCGCTATGAACATGCGATTCAAAGCGAACACCAAAGCCACCAGGAGCGACGAGTCGCTCAATTTTGCCAGGAGATGGCTGAAAATTACGAGCCGGATCTTCGGCGTTGATCCTGCACTCGATCGCATGTCCTCGGGCTACGATGTCTTCTTGCTTAAGCCAAAGGGGTTCGCCAGCTGCGACGCGAATCTGCGCTTTGATCAGGTCAACGCCTGAGATG
>CAYGQU010000183.1:0-6366 GCA_964352045.1 uncultured Planctomycetaceae bacterium | reverse complement strand
GCCGTTTGCCTGGTCCGGAAGATGTTTCAGTGCCAGTTGATACACAACTCATCGTTGAGCTCTGTTCACGATAGATTGGGTTTTTATCGAGAGGTTGATTTCACGATCCTCGGATTGTGAATAGCTGAAGTTAAGCAAATACGAATAAACAAATACGAACAAGTGACTTGAGAGAGAAGCGAGCGGGCCACTTAAATTTGGCAATCCTTCTCTGGGTGATCTTGAAGACAACACACTTTGCTGCATTCGGGTAAGCGCCCGACATGAGCAAGTGGCATAGCAATTGGAGACGTCGATGCACATTCGATGGCGCGGATTAGAACTACCGAGCATGGTGACCTGCGAGCAAGAAACGCTCTCATCGTCTTACGGCAAGTTCGTCGCAGAACCGTTTCACCGCGGTTTCGGTACAACGGTTGGTAACGGTTTGCGTCGTATTTTGTTGTCGAGCCTCGAGGGAAGCGCGGTAACACAAATTAAGATTCACAATGCTCAGCACGAATTCACCACCATTCCTGGTGTGCTGGAAGATGTGACTGACATTGTGCTTAACATTAAATCATTGGTCGTAAAGAACCATTCAGACTCGACGCGAGTACTGCGTATAGAACGCAATACGGCGGGCCAGGTGCTTGCCGGTGACATTGAAACCGACGAGTCGGTTGATGTGATCAACAAGGACCATGTGATCGCAACGTTGACGGACGACGTGCCTTTCATGATGGAAATGGTGGTTGAAAATGGTCGTGGTTATGTTCCTAGCAGCGAGCATAGCCAAAATATTCAAGAGGTAGGCATCATTCCAGTTGATGCGATTTACAGCCCTGTAACTCGTGTTCGCTACGCTGTGGATGAAACCCGCGTTGGTCAGAAGACCAACTACGACAAGCTAACGCTTGAGATTTGGACCGATGGTTCGGTCGGCCCTGAAATGGCAATGGTCGAGTCAGCAAAAATCTTGCGTAAGCATTTGAATCCGTTCGTGCAGTATTCAGAGCTTGGACCTCAAGTACGTTCACCAGCTCGCGCGACCAGCAACTCGGGTATTGATCCTGCTTTGGAGGCAAAGCTCAACATGCCAATTGCCGAGTTGAACCTTTCGGTTCGTGCAGGAAACTGCCTTGAATCTGAAAATATTATGACCGTACGCGAACTCGTCAGCCGAAGCGAAGACCACTTGCTTGAGGTCCGCAACTTTGGTGAAACGACGTTGGTTGAAGTTCAAGAGAAGCTTCGTGAGCTTGGCTTGCACCTTGGCATGCGTGTCGCACCACCTGTTGGTGTTTGATCGTTGATCGAATGTCGAATCAATCGATGCCAAAAAAGATAATCGTAATTTATACAAAATCGTTTAACTGCTAACCGCTACGGCAGCCATCATGCGTCACCGCAAGCGAGGCCGAAAACTCGGCCGTAATCCAAGTCATCAACGAGCCCTGCTTCGCAGCCTTGCGAGTAATTTATTACTCACAGAGCGCGATACGGAAGATCTCCGCTTCATTAAGCTTGAGTCCGAGCCGAAGGTAAAGGGTCGAATCGTTACCACCATCAGTAAGGCGAAAGAAGTTCGTCCGCTGGTTGAAAAGTGCATTACGATTGCCAAGAAGTCTCTTGCTGCTCAGCAGGCGGCTGCTGAGTTCAGCACCAATGCTGAGCGTGGTTCAGACGCATGGAAAAAATGGCGAACGAGCGATCAATGGGTTCAGTGGAACCAAGCGATTTCGCCAGCCGTTGCTGCTCGCCGTCGTTGCATACAGTTGCTTGGTGACAAGCAGGCAGTAAGCGTCTTATTTGAAGAAGTTGCACCGCGCTTTATCGACCGTGATGGCGGATACACCCGAGTGCTTCGCCTTGCGAATCCACGTCTTGGCGATGCCGGAACTCAAGCGATTCTTGAATTCGTTGGAGTCCGTGACCGGGTTGTGCAAAAGAGCGTAAAGCCTGCTTTTGAAGCTCCTGCTAGCGAAACCACCGAAGACGAAGCGACTGAAGAAGAAGCAGTCACCGAAGCCGATCCAACGGACGACACAGCTGAAACGGACGAAGCAAGTAAATGAGATTGATCTTCGCTTTAATGGCTAAATAGAATATCAAAAGGGCGTCCATTTTGGACGCCCTTTTTTTTTGGCTACTATTTTTATTTGGCTACTATGTATCCCAGTTCAATTGCTAGCTAATCCGATATGCCCTTCGATTTTACTTCTGCCATTCGAGCCGTATGTGTTGATATGACACAGCGTTTGGATGCACTAGCACATATCGACATGAGCCGCGTGGCGGTTGGATATCGGCAAACGCGCCGAGCCGTTCAGCATGGGCTGCAAGCATCGCTAACACCACTTCGATTTGAAATGGGAGCCAAAACTGGCAAAGTGGGGAGGCATCAATACGTTTGCCCACGATTGATTGATGGCCAGGGGAACGAATGCCTTTATTTGCTGAATTTCTATTTGCCGCGGTTGCTCGAACACCCCCTCGAAGAGAAGCTGACGACCATCACGCACGAGCTTTGGCATATTGGGCCCAAAATGGATGGCGATTTGCGTCGGCACGAAGGCCGTTGCTATGCTCATGGCAATTCGCAGAAAGAATTTGATCGGCATGCTGCCGAGCTAGCACGTCAGTGGCTCGAGGCGGAACCTCCCTCGGCGTTGTACGGATTCCTTGATTCGACGTTCGAAGAACTAGTCTACGAGCATGATAGCGTTGTCGGCGATCGTTATGCGGTGCCTAAGCTTCGCCGGCTCGGTTTGGTAGGTTAGCTGCGGGGGTTTGAGTTCTCGCGGGTATCACCCTTGCGGATTTCTCTTGCTGTCATCGCGGTATCTTTGTAGCCTGCCGACGGTTCTGAATTTCCAATTTCCTCTTCCTAGCTAAAGTGCGAAGCTATGCCATCGGGCGACGCTATTTCATCGAGCGACGCGATACCAAATGCTAGCACCTATCGCATCTGCCTCGGTTTAGTGCTAGCTAGTCTTTTTTGGGTTGTTGGCTGTTCGACGTTGTTTGTAAGTGAAGATTTAGCTCCTTCAGCCACACTGCTAAAAGCGGCGCAAGCTTCTTCCGAAGCTGTAACGATCGACATCTATTGGGCATCGCTGCCGGTATCATCGGAGTGGTCCGACGATTCGCTCTGGCGATTCGTACAAGAAGATCGGCTCGACGAGCAATTGCGAAGTCGGCTAATGCAGAACGGCCTACGAGCAGGTGTCGTGGGAGGGGCTCCGCCAGAACAGATTGTTCGGCTATTGAATCCTCATGGTGAAAGCAGTGAAGAAGGGACCGACGCATTGGCGATGACCCTTTCTTCGCCAACGGGAGTATCGCGTAGTACCAAGCAATTGCGACCTGGCAAATCGGTAACGATCCAAGCGGCTGGTGTGCTTGATTCGGCTCCGCTTCTACTCGCCAAAGGAGATCGTCTGACAGGCGAAACTTTTTCCGATGTTCAACCCATTTACGACGTACGTCTCGAACGTGAAAAACAGGGAAGCTACAAGCTCGTTATCACCCCCGAGTTGCACTATGGGGAAGCAAAGATGCGATGGAACTCGGACAGTCAAGGGATGATTGTCCGTGGGTTGGCTACACGCGAGAAACGAATTTTCTCGGATCTTCAAATTGAAGTCCCCCTTGTGGTAGGCGAAATGCTGATCGCCACGAGCTTACCTGAAGCGGACAGTCGACTCGGCTATTACTTTCATCAGGCTGACAGCGAGATTGCTTCCAAACGGAAGGCAATTGTCATTCGCCTAACTCAGGCACCGAGTAAAGCCTTTGAAATGTCCGACTTAGGACTAAACAGGTCCCGTTAGTCTTTTCCGTTTGGGCCCTCGATAAATACGCTCTGCCGGGGTATGCTATTCGGCTTACTAAACCCCTTTTTAGGGCGGTACTTTACGAGGCGTTTTGCTTAGGTTGCGAATCCCCTTTGGCCGCCCTTTTTCAACTCTAAGCTCCACGGAGTCCACCATGCCTTTGGTTCCAATGCGTCTGCTCTTGGACCACGCCGCCGAAAACGATTACGGCCTGGCTGCGTTTAACGTTAATAATATGGAACAGATTCAGGCGATCATGGAAGCGGCTGAAGAGACCGATTCGCCGGTCATCATCCAAGCTTCGCGCGGTGCCCGTAAGTACTCGCAAGACGCCTACCTGCGTCATCTCATGCTGGCTGCAGCTGAGCTGTACCCCAACATTCCGATCGTCATGCACCAAGACCATGGCAATAGCCCTGAGACTTGCCAAAGTGCTATCGACAATGGCTTTACGAGCGTCATGATGGATGGCTCGCTGAAAGAAGATGGTTGCACACCTGGCGACTACGAATACAACGTCGGCGTTACTAAGGCAGTTGTCGATGCGGCTCACAAGCAAGGCGTTTCGGTTGAAGGCGAACTCGGTTGCTTGGGCTCGTTAGAAACAGGCGGCGGTGAGCAAGAAGATGGCCACGGTGCGACCGAAGCTCTTTCGCACGACCAACTGCTTACTGATCCGGAAGAAGCAGAACAGTTTGTTAAGGACACGGGCGTCGACGCCCTAGCAGTTGCTATTGGCACGAGCCACGGTGCTTACAAGTTTACGACCAAGCCCACGGGCGACGTACTTGCGATGGATCGGATCATCGAAATTCATCGTCGTTTGCCAAACTGTCACCTAGTTATGCACGGCTCGAGTAGCGTTCCTCAAGAGCTACAAGACATCATCAACGAGTTCGGTGGCGAAATGAAGCCAACGTTCGGCGTGCCGGTTGAAGAAATTCAAAAAGGCATCAAGCATGGCGTTCGCAAAGTGAATGTTGATACCGACAACCGCATGGCGTTGACCGGTGCGATTCGCAAGGTGCTCGCAACGCAGCCTTCGAAATTCGACCCACGCGATTACCTCAAGCCAGCTCGCGAAGCGATGAAGAAGGTTTGTGTTGCCCGTATGACCGCCTTCGGCCAAGCCGGCAACGCAGGCAAGATCAAGTGCCAATCGATCGGCGATTTCATCAGCTTCTACGGTTGAGTTTTACGCTGGAGATTTAAACACAAAAGCCGACGGGTGCGTCCTTAATGGGAGCAGCATCCGTCGGCTTTTTTGCTAGAATACGAATATGATCCGTCGTAATTGGCCATTAGGTTCTGAACAGCCGCAACGTTGGCAGCTGATTAAGCAGATCGAACACGCTCGGCTCAGCTTTGAGCTTGCCAAAGCATGGGGTAACGAGAACGTTTCGCCACTTCTTTGCTCGCAAGAGGAGGAATCTCATCCGCTTTATCCAGCAAGACAAGAATTTATTAAAGCGGTGCTGCACCACGACGATGGTTGGTCGAGCTGGGGGAACGATTCGGAAATTGATCCTGAGCATGGCCGACCCTATAGCTTCACTGAAATGCCGACCGAAGCATCGCAACGGATTTGGAGCGAATCAATTCGGCTTTGTAAAGCAATTGGACCGCTTGCGAGCTGGGTAGTCGCAAGCCATTTTTCCGCTTTGCAATCGAAACAAGACGATGATTATCCCCAATGGACTGCATGGCTCGAAACGGTCGATGCCGATCGAAAGAAAGCTTTGGCCCTTTGGCGAGAGCAATCCGAAACGCATACCGAGCAGCTTGCCAATCATTGTCTCGATTGGCTGCAAGCCTTCGATTGGATGAGCCTTTGGCTCTGCTGCCAATGCCCCGCTAAGCAACACGACGCCATTGGTTCACCTTTGGTCGTCGGCGGAAAGAAAGCGATCGGTTGGAAAGGTTTGGGCGCCTCGACCGGCTGGCCCGAGATTATCTTCATGCCGATCAAAGAGATGACCGCCGAAGGGGAGCGAATCCTCAAGGTTTCGCCCTGGCCATTCGCCACCGAGGAGTTGCCGCTAGAAATCGGAGCCGAATCGGTTGCGATTGGCAATTACCAAGCGATTGAAGAGAAAGACAAAGGCTCGCAAAACTTAGCTTGGCGTTTCGTGCCATGATTTTTTGTTGGGTGTGTCGAGACGCATCGGGCGGAATGCCTTAGCTTTCGTATGAACGATACGTTGTAACACATCCTACAAGAGATGCCTTAACCCAAGATGCCACTCTCGCCCGAATCGAAACCACCCTCGGGCGGGTCAACCAGGGCGATGATCTTGTTGCCTGGCTTGGGGTCGAGCGGGTGACCGACCGTACCGATCTTAAGCTTCCCTGGCTCGGGGAATAAGAAAAGGGCGAAGGCGGTGGGGCCGTGCTGCTCTAAGAAGTCTTCATAAGTAAAGTCTTCGGAAAGCGTTGTCTTTTTTAGAACGGCCCCTTCCTCGGTTCGCAGCTTTAACTCATCAAAGGTAAGCCGTTCGCCGAACATAACGCGGCCACGCAGGTGGTCGGGTATGCGACGATGTCGTTC
>CAYGQU010000182.1:0-6368 GCA_964352045.1 uncultured Planctomycetaceae bacterium | reverse complement strand
CGTTGAGCTAGGCAATTGATTGCTTGCAATGCGGAAGAATTAGTTGGAATCGAATCCGACGATCCACTTAGCGGGATATTTCTGCTTGACCGGACAATTTGCCGCATCTAGCAAAGGATTGTTCGTCACTTGCGCCCGAAAGTTCAGTATCGACGCGCAGAAAGTGAAATATCTAATGATGTTGGACGTTTCTTAACTGAATGATCGTTTGATGGATCAAATCTTCTCGGTTTTTACCGTAGTCGGAGAGGTTATTTACACAACTTAGGTTGCGTTTACTCCGCCTCGTACATCTTACTCTTTAAGACTCGCTTGCAGATCGACCAACGAACGGCAATACTTTTAGTTGCTTGCCTAAGAGGCTCGTTAGTCTTCATGAAGGTAGGCCGAGTTTTTTGGTTCCAGCCCCCGTTGTTGGGTGTATTGGATTCCTTGCCGTAAGTTCCGAGAATCGAGGTCGAAGTGGCAGCTGCCGAGTTGAGTTTTTTGGAGCGTCACGAGTTTCTAATCCGTCGCTTGCATTCTCTGTCGGGATTGATTCCTGTCGGAGCATTCATGTGTGTACACCTTGCCGTCAATGCAAGCGTGCTGAACGGACCAGAAACTTTTCAAAACAACGTGTATTCAATTCACGCCTTGGGCAAGTTGCTACCATTGGTCGAATGGACCACGATCTTTCTGCCCCTGTTGTTTCATGCCCTGATTGGGGTTTGGATCATTAAGGGAGGGCTGCCAAATTCGAGCCAATACAAATATGGCTCAAACATTCGCTACACGTTGCAGCGAGTTACCGGTATGATCGCTTTGGTATTCATCCTCTACCACGTATTTCACATGCATGGTTGGTTTCACTTTGATTGGTGGTTGGCCATGATTGAGCCATTGGGGGGCCATCAATTTCGGCCCTATAGTGCTCCCTCAACGGCGGGCATCGCGTTACAAAACCCGATCATCATCATTGGATATTTCATCGGCATCGTTGCGTCCGTCTTCCACTTGGCCAATGGCCTGTGGACCATGGGCATTACCTGGGGTGCTTGGACGAGCCCCAATGCACAAAAGAGCGCTTTAGCTGTTTGCTCGGTCTTTGGTGTTGGGTTGCTCTTCGTTGGGCTCAGCGGGCTCTACGGCATGATTGCTGTCGGATCAGGCGAACCGTTAGAGCAAGCGAAGAAGATTGAAAAGCAAATGTACGAATCCCGCGTCGAGTCGGGTATGGTCCAACCCAATTCCCATAAGTTATCTCATGATGACTCGGACGAGGGTACCGACGAACTGATTGTCGTGATCGAAGAAGTCGAAGACTGATTTTTTTGGGTGCACTGAATCAATTGACTGCATCCTTGTCGTTAAAAAATACGAAAATTTAAGAGTAAATTCAGGTTAGTCCCTTCCCTATGGACGATCGATTGCCTCTTTGCCCCATTTCCTTACGCTAGCCCCCTGAACCTATTGCAATGTCAGAACAACGTGTCTTAGTGGTCGGCGGTGGTCTCGCAGGTTTGGCTTGCACAATGAAGCTTGCCAAGCTAGGCGTAGCAGTCGATTGCATGAGCTTAGTCCCTGTGAAACGATCGCACAGTGCATGTGCCCAAGGGGGCATAAACAGCGTCAACGATCTTACTCGACAGCAAGGCGACGAAGAATGGCTTCACCTTGATGACACGGTCTATGGTGGAGACTTCCTGCAACATCAGCCTCCCGTCAAAGAGATGGCTTTTTGGGCCCCAAAAATCATCGACCTTATGGATCGCCTCGGGGTTCCGTTTAACCGGACCCAAGAAGGCTTCCGCGACCAACGCCGATTCGGTGGGACACTTTACAAGCGAACTTCCTTCGCGGGAGCAACAACAGGGCAGCAGTTGCTTTACGCACTGGACGAACAAGTCCGATCGCACAAAGCCGAGGGTAAAGTCACCATGTACGAAGGTTGGGACTACCTGGGTCCTGTCCTCGACGATCAGGGACGTTGTCGTGGTGCAATTGCCCAGAACCTCGTCACGATGCAAATCCGTACTTTCAAGGCGGACGCCGTTGTCGTCGCATCGGGCGGATGTGGTTTGCTTTATGGACGTAGCACCATGTCGATGGCATGCAATGGCAGTGCAGCCAGCCGAACTGTTCAGGCCGGTGCAAAGTATGCTAACGGCGAGTTCATCCAGGTTCACCCCACTGCAATTCCAGGCGCCGACAAGTGCCGCTTGATGAGCGAATCGGCACGTGGCGAAGGGGGCCGAGTTTGGGTTCCACGTACGCCCCAAGATCCACGAGCACCTGGCGATATTCCCGAAGGAGAACGCTACTACTTCCTCGAAGAACGTTACCCAACCTACGGCAACCTCGTTCCGCGCGACATTGCAACACGAGAGATTTATGACGTTTGCGTAAGCGATGGCTTGAGCGTCGAGTCGGGAAAGCAATGCGTCTATCTTGATCTAACACACATACCGCGTGAAGAGCTTGATCGAAAACTCGGCGGCATCTTGAACATCTATGAGAAATTCCAAGGTGAAAATCCACGCGATGTTCCGATGAAAATCTTCCCGGCCGTTCATTACTCGATGGGAGGCGTTTGGGCTGATTATGCGAGGGGTGCCGACGGTGGTCTCGATCCGGCAAACCCACGCAACCATCAGACACACATTCCGGGTGTTTATGCCATTGGTGAATGTGATTACCACTACCATGGTGCCAATCGCCTGGGTGCAAACTCTTTACTATCTTGTATTTTTACGGGGCTGTTTGTAGCACCCGGGATTCAAGCAATGCTCGGATCGCTAAAAGCTTCAGCCAATGACTCGGAATTCGATTCGCTGCATAAAAAATCACTTGATGATAAGCAAGCGGAAAACGATGCCATGCTCAAAGGGACGGCCAACAGCGGTGATGCTGGCGAAAACCCCTATCAGATTCACCAAGAACTTGGCGATGCGATGACCAAGGCAGCTTTGGTGGTGCGTCGTAATGATCAAATTCAAGCTGGGATCGACAAGGTCAATGAACTTTGCGAGCGATCCAAGCGATGCTCACTTTCTGACACCGGTGCGTGGACAAATCAAAACATTGTCTTCACGAAAGCATTGCAAGACATGTTCCCGTTGGCGAAGGCATTACTCAAAGGGGCATTGGCTCGTGACGAATGCCGTGGGGCTCACTTTAAGCCTGATTTCACGATGCCAGGGCTCGATGCCGATAATGACACCGAACGCCGTAAGCAAGCCGAGGCATGGTGCGATGCGTTTGAACAAAAGAACGCCAAATGGCTCAAATCGACCATTGCGACATTCGACCAGTCGGGCGAACCAACCCTAAGCTACGAAGAGGTGGATACGACGCTCATCCCCCCGCGGCCACGTTTGTACGGTCTAGTAGGGGCTGAAATGATCGAAGAGGTTTGGAACGAGCGACAAAAGGCTAAGGATGCAAAAGCACAGCTGAATCAACCCGTTCTGACCACCTAACCAAAGCGAATCAGCAAAAAGCTGATAACCTATTACCAAGTTAAATATAAAGTTCAATAAGAGCTTGGAGTTTCCTGTGATTGCACCCCTATCCAAACCATCGCATCCTAAAACGTTTGACGTACGCATCCTGCGACAAACGTCGCCGCAGGAAGCTTCACGCTGGGAACGGTTTCGAATTCCATACGAGCCAAATCTTAACATCATCAGTGTGCTACTCAAGATTGCTGCAATGGGTAAAACATCGGCGGGCGAACCGACGACGCCGGTCGCTTGGGATAGCAATTGCTTGGAAGAGGTTTGCGGTTCTTGCACGATGGTTATCAATGGTCGGGTACGACAAAGTTGTTCGGCTTTGGTCGATAAGCTGCTCGAGGATCGTCCGGGCGAGATTGAACTGCGACCGATGTCAAAATTTCCTGTCTTGCGTGACCTTGTGGTCGATCGTTCGCGAATGTTCCAAAGCCTTGAGAAAGTCAAGGCATGGATTTCTGTTGATGATTACATTGATCGAGGGCCTGGTCCACGAGAGTCGCAAGCCAAACAAGAGACGCGTTATCCCCTTTCGGAGTGCATGACTTGTGGTTGCTGTGTCGAAGCATGTCCGCAATACACCAAAGTCGAACTAACCCAAAAACTAGGCGAATCGGACGAAGCGTTTGAACAACGTAAGCGAGAGGCTAACGATGTTGCTTTTGTAGGTCCACAAGCGATCAGCCAAGCAATGCTCTTCAACGATCATGGTACAGGTAACATGACGGCCGATCACCGCATTGAAGCGCTCATGCAGCCCGGGGGCATTCAGGCATGTGGTAACGCCCAGAATTGTGTTGCCGTTTGTCCGAAAGAGATTCCGCTAACGACCTCCATTGCCCGCGCGGGTCGGCAAGCAACGCTATATACGATCAAAAAATTCTTTGATCGATAAATGGATTACTAAAGTGAGTTGGTTCGTAGCGTTATTAACTGAGTAAAAAAGTAATTAAACCCAGGTCTGTTTAACAAACAGCCATGGTAAAGCAAACAGCCCAAGTCGCATTCGACTTGGGCTGTTCTTCTTAACTAAAATAGTTTTGCGCTAGCCGGATTTGGATTCTTAGAATCCGATTCCGATGCTAACTCCTCGACCACCGTAGTAAAAACCACTGCCACGTCCGTAGCCGTAGTGGTTGTAAACTACCGGGCGACCTACGGTATAAGCGCGAGGCGCATAGAAGCCACTTCCGTAGAAGCTGTTATAGCTTCTTGAGTACCCTCGGTTGTATCCACCGTAGTAGCCATGGTACCCGCCGTGACCACCACCGCGGCAGCCACGAGCTGCAGCGTCTGTTGGGGTCGCAAAACTAACCAAGGCAAATGCGGTTACAAATGCCATTGCGAGAAATCCTCGCTTCACCAATTTAGATGTCACCATCTCAACTCCTTCAACCTAGGGAGGGGAATACCGAGCCGTGTTGCAACACGAAAATACGGGAGCTCGGCCTGCAGCAGAGTCTCCACCAGCCCTGCCGCTATAATCCTATACGCATTCATCATGCCGATAAGTCACGTTTTTCTTAAGGCTATAACTGGTAATGATTTACACAGATCATGCTTGCAGTGCCCAGGACCAGATCACTAGAAAAGATAACAATTAGACTTCAAAAGATATTTAATTGACATCAATTTTAACCAAATTTAACGACTACCATGACCCACAAATCAGTATTTGGCACGCCGAATGCATATATTAGTAATGTCAGTCGATCACGATTCACTTGCGGAATACCGCTTGGGGTCGGAACAGAAGAGGCGCTGGGATCGACTGGTACTCCAGGAGCGCAACAATTTGACGGAAATAAGACGGTTTCACCTTGTTTTTAGGCCCTTATCCTATTGGCAAGCGAAGTGGCACGAAACCGATCTTCTCGATAAACAAGGCGAGGTGGGACCGAAGGAACAGACGGCCCCATCTCGCCTGTTGCGTTTTAGCCTGTTCAATAATAATACACTGTTTCAATATCGAACATTTTTAGGGCCACTTTTCTATCGTTCAACAACGACAATTAGTGCCTAGCTAAAAAAATTGGGTTCTTATTTCGGTGGCCCATGACTCTTCAATACCTTCGACTCGATATGCTGTTAAATAGATAAGAGGTTTTTCTTAATCGTTTTGTTTAAGACATTCTTTTTTAGTGAATTCTAAAGCTTTGAGACAATGCGTTATGATTCAGCAAGCTAAGCAAAGCTCTAGAGTCTTAGTAAGAAGCTTGCTTCGCTTCTTCTTCGCCATTGTGCTGTTTGGCATGTTATTTGGTTTGAGTCGAGTGATCTACGCAACCGACTCTAGTTTGGCCAGCGATTCTTTATCCTCTGAAGATGTCATCGTTGTCGATGAAATCAATCAACTGGTTCGCCGATATTGGCAAGAAGCGGAGATCGCCCCTTCGAAGCCTGCTAAAGAAGGAGAATGGGCTCGGCGTCTCTTTATAGACGTCGTTGGTCGTATCCCAACCGTGCAAGAACTCACTCAGTTCGCTGCAGCAAAACCCCGCGATCGTCGCCCTGAGTTAGTCAATCGACTGCTTGGCTATCAATACCAAGAAGAACGAACCCGGTGGCAAGCGACCGAATGGGCAAATCTGTTAGTTGGTCGAACCGGCGGGATGAATAATCAATCGTTGGTGCATCGTCCCGGTTTGATGAACTATCTTCGTAGAGTCTTCGATGAAAATCTCCCCCTTGACCAATTCATGCGCGAACTCGTGACAGCCAAGGGAAGTGTTCGCCCGGAAGATACCGACTACAACGGGGCGGCAAACTACTTGGCTGATAAAATGCGTGAGCAAGGCATTGAAGCGACCTCGAAGACTTCACAGATATTCCTTGGTGTGTCGGTTCAGTGTACTCAGTGCCACAATCATCCGT
>CAYGQU010000181.1:2970-6411 GCA_964352045.1 uncultured Planctomycetaceae bacterium | reverse complement strand
ATGATCCCCTCTTCGACAAGGAACTTGAGCGTGAAGAACTCCTGAAGCGAGCCTACATGGAGTCGAGCCGCGAGAAGACCTATCGTCGCAAATAAGTTAAGCAACACGGGTATCGGGCAGCACCTAGTATTAGGATCGTCAACGATCTTTTGTGCTAAGCATAGCGACAATCGTTCGATTTAACTCTTAAAGATCCGTGTAACCGCTCGCTTACAAAAGTCGCTGCTACCCTTCCTAGTGGGTTTACAATGTTTAGTCTCGCTCACTCTACCACCAAATCTTCAAGCCCTGGTTCGCACTCAGGGAATTGTGGGTTCATTTCCTCAAGTGTCTTACGAAGCAACTCGCTTACCACCAAGTTGCGGTACCATTTGCGATCGGCGGGGATGATGTTCCACGGAGCGTGCTTCGTATTGCACTTGTTGAGAGCCGATTCATACGCTTGCTGGTAATTGTCCCACAGTTTGCGCTCCGACAAATCAGCTTTGCTGAACTTCCATCGTTTGTGTGGCGTGTCGAGTCGTGCCTGGAGACGTTCCTTTTGCTCTTCTTTGCTGACATGCAAGAAGCACTTGACGATCTTAACGCCCCCTTCGCAAATCATGTCCTCGAATTCGTTGATCCGGTTGTAGCGTCCTTGCCACTCTTCTTTGGGCACAAGGTTATGGACGCGAACCACAAGCACGTCTTCGTAATGAGAACGATTGAAAATGCCAATGTTGCCACGACGCGGAACCGCTTTGTGGATGCGCCATAAAAAATCGTGGTCGAGCTCTTCGGTGCTAGGCTGCTTGAAGGGGGTGATCTGGCAGCTTTGTGGATTGATACCGGTCATCACGGTACGGATCGTGCCATCCTTGCCAGCAGTATCCATTCCTTGCAATACAAGCAAGAGTGCTCGTTTGTTTTCGGCATACAACCGATACGCCAAGTGACGACTTTCTTCAGTATTCTCTGAGATTCGAGCAGCCGCTGACTCCTTATCCCAATCGCCATCAATCTTGCGTGGATCGATCTCTTTGAGCTCGATTTTTTTACCTGATGAAAAGGTGATTGGTTTGCACATGGGGTGATAACTTTCTAATTGATGAGTCTTCGGCTACTCAAGTTCGGCATCTATTCGGACTTCGCCCGAGGGATCGATGGATAAGGTTATGAGATTCGCATGGCAGCAAACGGGGCAGTCTTCAACGTACTCTTGCTCAGCCCCTGCCGAGTAATCGACGGGGATCACAATCTCTTCTCCACACGAGCCACAGATGTAACTTACTTCCTGCACCTTGAGGTAACTCTTCCGAGGGTTTCCCGTATTGATTGTGGTATCGGCAATGTCATACCGATTATGCGTAGTAATCGAGACGATTCGTAATAGCTTTTTCGTAAGCATAACCGAAAATCTTCTTTTTGGCGTTCTATGCTAACACAAACCGGCTTGAAGCCAGTCATATCTCCACCTTCTTTGCCAACGAATTCTTATGATTCACTCAAAAGTCACCCCGATCAATGAAGCTCGTGAGTTCCATCTTAGCGAGCTTTTTTTCTCGTTAACGAACGATAAAGGGTGTATCGAATTTGGGAATGCCGTTTTCACGAGAATCTCGGGATACGATGAATCGGAATTGATCCACCAGCCGCACAGTCTCATTCGGCACCCCGACATGCCACGCGGCGTTTTTCACCTGTTTTGGGAATATCTTCAGCAGGGAAAAACCATTGCCGCCTACGTTAAAAATCTTGCCAAGGATGGGCGTTACTATTGGGTTATGGCAGTTGCCTGTCCTTGTCGCACGGGATTTTTATCGGTCCGCATCAAGCCATCAGGCCCGTTATTCAAAAAAGCGAAAGAACTGTATGCCGAGACCCTGATCTACGAAGCAGAAATTGAGTTCAAGCACGGCAAAAAAGAAGCGGCCGAGCAGTCGCATGCTTACCTTTTGAAACGCCTCGTCGAACTTGGTTTTGAAAGTTACGATGCGTTCATGAGCACGGCACTCAATGAAGAGTTAAAACTGCGTGACAATTTTATCAGCGATACCCACACAGGCCATCGCAATCTTCAAGACCGCAGTCATGAAACTGCCCTGTTGTTTGAATTGCAAAATCATTCACAGTATGTATCGGACATGCTTGGTCGAGTTTTTTCATCACTTGATATTTTTCATCAGTTAGCAAACGAATTACCAAGCCGCAGAGAAAACATGGCGGAGTTAGGGCCAACGCTATCCTTTCTTGCATTGAATACTCATATTTCTGCTTCAAGGCTAGGAGATGCAGGAGCAACCTTATCAGTCATTTCACAGGCAATCCGTACCTTATCCAAAGATACGGATCGGTTAATCGACGACTTACTTGCACAGATCGAAGAATTATGCTCGACAGCCGAATCACTTGAATTTGACGTGGCAGTGGCTTCACTCGAATCACGAATTAGTGCCGACTTTGCCAATGAGCTTCTATCAGATAGGTTGTCCCATAGTGAAAAAAGAACGAACGAATGGTTTGATATTGTTACAAAAGAGATGTCTCAGCGCACTAGTATCGTGTTTGATAAACTAAAAGATTTACTTCAACTTGCAATCACGCTTTCGAGCGATGCGAAAACACTTTCACGGCACGTTCATCATATGCACGTCGCCCAATTGAACGGAAGCATTGAAATTGCAGCCTTCAATAATAACGCAAGTTTTCAATCAATCTTTGAAGAGATTTCTTCCATAGTTACATTTGCTCTAAATGAATGCGATCAAATTCTTGAATTGCTATCTGGCACTAAAATCAGTATCGAAGAATTAATTAAGCTCGAATCGGATCTTGAGCAAGGACTCGATAGCATCGACAAGGTGAATCAACTAACGCTTGAAGATGATCTCCGCTCGAGGGCAATTCAGATCGTAAGCGCCTAATGTAGATGGCCGCTGACTATACTATTCGCACATAAAATGCTAGCAAATATTGGCATCGTGAACCAAATAATTGCTTGCTTGTCTTCCTCGAAACACTCTAAAAGTCGAAGTTTTCTCTGATGCGTCAGTAGCAATCGCCGATTATAATGAGTGACTGAAAGGTCGTGTTGACGCGACACGACGGACGAGAGGGCCGGCTGAAGAGTGTCTCTGGCATTCACACTTCAGTTCGCCAGAACTCAATAGGAAGGAGGTGGTACTTTGATAGACGTAAGTCCCTGTAGCCAGCGAGGTGGTCAGACCTGACGACCGGCGGGTCGCTTGAGGCGACCACCACCTGCTTCTGAAGCCCTGGATAATTCAGATCCCGCTGACTGCTTAGTCTAGCGACTGGCATAGGCCTGGTCTGCTGGGGTTTTGAAAGCAACGCTAAGAACCCCGGCCCCTCCAACGGAGGGGCCGGGCTATTTTTTTGCGCTGTCTCGACTTGGCTAACGCCAAGATCTTGCCAAGCGGTTGGCTTTTGCGCTGTCTCGAC
>CAYGQU010000181.1:0-2870 GCA_964352045.1 uncultured Planctomycetaceae bacterium | reverse complement strand
CGACTTGGCTAACGCCAAGATCTTGCCAAGCGGTTGGCTTTTGCGCTGTCTCGACCTAGCCAGCAGTTCTCACCTATTATTACCAGCTCAGATTCCCTACATTTTTCGTCATTGATCATTCGTAATTCGTCATTCTAATTTCCTCCCCCTTTTCTTACGCAGCCATAAAGACTCTCTTCTAGGCACCGACAGACATCGCAATTTCTAGTTATGCTGTGCCAATTCTCAATCTACTTTTAATTTAACAACCATGCGAAACGAAGGTGTTGATTCCGAAGAGCTAGCCCTCGAAGCCCAGCAAATGTTGGTCGAAGACTCGCTCGAATTGGTTTGCTCTTCCTACGCAACCGCGATTGAACAAGGAATGGCTCAGCCTTTGATCGTGTTGCTCGATTGCGAAGATGAGCTCGGCAGTGAAATCGCCCGAAGTTGGCTGGGGCATGATGCGGTTGAGAATGGAATTGCAATCCAGAAACAGGCGAACGACGATGAATCGCAAACGACAGTCTTTGCCCAAGCCGTTGCTTGGAAAGAATGCCGAGAAGAGCTTAGCGAAGCGTTTCCCTACTTGGCCGACGTCTTAGTTGCTGGCCCTACAGAAGACGGCATCTTGGTGATCGGCATCACAGCTGGCGGTGCCTCGGCACTGACCGCACCGTTTGAAGCTAACTAAAAGCAGTGCCGACGGCATACCAATGTTGCTGTTGTCCGATTGCCTTACCAAACTTGCACTTTTGATCCCCAAACGTTACCTGGCTCGCGGTGATAGGGGATTGGCCTTTGCATCGACTGCCGAATCGCTTTAGGGCGGACCTCAACGACGCGGAATTCCCCTTCATTGGCGTGGGAGATGGCCGCCAAATTCTCAGCATGCTGTTTGGTACGAACCTCCATGCCAAAGCTATGAATCGTAAAGGGCCAAGCATCGGCCTGCGTTAGCGACTGCATAACACGTTGGCTACGAATATCGCCGTCCGACATGAGAAATACAACCTGCGGATCGAAGCTTGCCGCTAGTTCGATCGCGTCAAGTAGCCGACCTCCGAGGCAAATTTCGACGGTTCTTAACCACTTAGCAAAATGACGTTTGCTGTCACGTGTCGCTGGCTGGAGTTCGTCGACCGATTGAGGGAAAAACATCGGATACGCTTGGTCACTATAGAAAATCACATAGTACGACTGGTGCGGCGAAAGACTTTGCACGGCCCGATTAAGTTCGTTGAGTGTCGTCTCCATACGTCCTCGCTGCATGCTGCCCGAATTATCGACGACAAAAACGACTCGGTCGGCACGCTCTTGCACACCGAAGAAACTAACTCTGCCTGTCGATGCCGTCGGACTAGCGCCTTGCTTATTGGCGTCGGAAGGTGTCTCTCCTTTCCCTTTTCCCTTTTCACTTGCCGTCGATGCTAAACTCGTCGGGACTTCGGATAATAAATTCGCCCCTGTCGGAAGCGAGTCCAGCAAGGGGGCTTCCAAGGGATCTTCAAGTGGTATGTCGATCGGTTCAAGCACTGGCTCGATGGACAAAGATTCTAGTTTGGTCTCGATCTCAAGCGACTCGGTTTCAACTTGCCAGTTGACGAGATTGATTTCAGGGATTTCGTCAGTCCATTCTTCTCTGTCAGAGATTGTGGCTGTAAGCACAAAAGGATCTTCGTGAAAAGTTACAAAAGTGGCCAGCATCAGAGCGAGCAACATCACGATGTGCAGTGTGAGGCTGACCGCCCAAGCGGGACGCTTGCTGAGCCAAAGGCTCCAACCATCTAGCAAACGGCGAAAGGTGGTTCGCTTGCTTTGCCGACGAATGCTTGTTCTCGCTTTCTGGGGAAATGATTTCGCAATTTCCTTTGGCTTAGAATCCGATCTCTTTGTTGGAACACCCCAGTCTTCTGTCAGAACACTCAAGTCTTCGACAGGATTTGGCTTGATTCTTCCCCCTTGATGGAGCGATTTCTTTCGCGTGGGACCAACATGATTGCAGCTCAAGACTTCGCTACCTTTGTCGTTCCTCCTATTATTCGGTCCGTTGGAAGACGCCCCCGATCGAACCCTTTCGACTGACTTATCCGTTGCACTCGCATGTGACTTACTTAATTGCTTCTTGGTTTGCTTCGATGACAAACCTAAGAGTTCGTCTGCTGCTGCCTCTTCGCCGGCGGCAATCAATCTTGCCACCTCGGCACGTTTGCGATGCCATTGTGCTTCTTTAAGACGCACCTCTCGCCGAGCTTGTCGTATGGCGCTTTCACGATCAGTCGGTTTTGAAATGATCGGACCCTTGGCCGAAACTTGGGTGCTAGGAGATACGATCGAATTGGACATCGCTGCAGACTCACTTGAGGGTGAAGACAACTGCGATCCGTCGCACTCAACAGCAACATGCTAGCGGCAGAAACAACAAGAATTCAAGATTTTTTTCTTGCGTTTTTCGAGATACTTTCTTGAATTGGGTTTATTGACCCAAGTGCTGCTCTTGCGGCTAGAGGTTTCTACCCATTTTTTCTGATCGGCATACGAAAAGAGACAAACAAGAATTAAAAAAGAACCATACCGAGACGCCATGGCAGACGCGCGCAGCGAATTGCATGTGGCCAACCTAGCAATTTTTCTCTTTCATCATGTCGATCAACAAGAGCCAAAGTGCTGGCAAACAAGTCCAACTAGCTTCAAGAGGCTTTTTGCATTTCTAAGGTTGATAGGGTGTGATCGATTCTTGCTAAGCGACTTTCGTGGCCTAGGATTTCGAGGATGTCGAACATACCAAAGCCAACCCCTTTGCCTGTCATGGCAACACGCAAGGCGTGAATGATCTGCCCAATTTGAATTCCCTCGGCTTCGACAAATGCTTTAAGTACCCCTTCCAACTC
>CAYGQU010000180.1:0-6447 GCA_964352045.1 uncultured Planctomycetaceae bacterium | reverse complement strand
GGACGCATCACCCGAGTCGCCGACATTGCCCGTGTTGAATTGGGGGCTCAGGATTATTCACTGCGTAGTTACCTTGATGGAGAGAACGCAATCGCATTGTTAATCTACCAACGTCCTGGTACGAACAGCATTGCGACGGCGCAGCAAGTGATTGAAACCATGGACGAACTCAAAAAAAGTTTCCCAACGGGCCTTGATTATACAATCGCGTATAACCCAACTAAGTTTGTGCAAGAATCAATCGACGAAGTATTTCTCACACTGGGCGAGGCAATCTTTTTGGTTGTGCTAACCGTGTTCATTTTCTTACAACGCTGGCAAGCAACGCTGATACCCATCATGGCGATTCCGATTTCTTTGATTGGAACGTTTGCCATCATGAACGGCATTGGGTTTAGTCTGAACAGCCTTTCGCTGTTTGGCCTGATTCTGGCGATTGGGATTGTGGTTGATGATGCCATTGTCGTGGTCGAAAACGTCGAGCGATTAATTGGCAGAGGAATGGCCCCCCGCGAAGCCACCAAGCAAGCTATGACCGAAGTGGGGGGAGCACTAATTGCTACGACCCTGGTACTGGTTTCCGTTTTCGTACCGACAGCAGCCGTCACGGGAATCAGTGGTCAATTCTATCAGCAGTTTGCTATCACCATCGCCGCTTCGACCGTAATTTCTTGCTTTGTTTCACTCACGCTCACGCCTGCCATGTGTGCTCTGCTTCTGCAACCTGCCGATGCAAAGCCCGGATTAGGAACAAAGCTAATGAACCTGCTATTCGGTTGGTTCTTCGTTCCCTTCAATGCCGTATTTGATTGGTCAAGTAACCTATACGCTGGCTCCGTAAAGCGAATCGTTCGCGTCGGATTGCTAATGCTAGTGCTCTACGGCGGTTTGCTATTTCTTACAGGATATGGCTTTAATCTCGTCCCCACTGGCTTCATACCCGACCAAGACCAAGGTTACGTTATCGTTGGCGTCCAGCTGCCAGACAGTGCCTCGCTAGACAGAACCGACGAAGTCGTCAAACAGATCAACGCCATTGCGATGAAGACGCCTGGTGTGGAAAGCGTAGTTGCGTTTGTCGGTTTTTCGGGAACCACGTTTAGCCAAAGCCCCAACCAAGGGGCATGCTTTGTAACCTTGACCGATGCACGCGAACGAGCGAAGGAAGGGCTCGGCGTAGAAACGGTTTTGAGTAGCTTAAGGCAGAAAACCCAAGTGGTAGAAGATGCCTTGGTCTTCATCCTCGCTCCCCCACCGGTTAGTGGCATTGGCAATGCAGGGGGCTTTAAAATGATGGTTCAAGATCGGAGCGGAGCGGGTTTCAACCAACTAGGACAAGCAACCTATGACTTGGCGGCGACAGCGAATCAGCAACCAGGCCTTACGCAAGTCTTTTCGACCTTCAACCCGAATACTCCACAATTCTACGCCAACATTGATCGGACCAAGGCACAAATGCTTGACGTACCGGTTGGAAATGTCTTTGAAACGCTACAGATCTATTTAGGATCGCTTTATGTAAATGACTTCAATTACCTAGGCCGAACCTATCGCGTAACGGCACAAGCAGAATCAATCTTCCGAGACGAAGTTAAAGACATCTACCAATTGAAAACCCGAAGTGCATCGGGTGCCTCGGTAGCACTAGGTACGTTTGTTGAAGTTGAACGCCAAACAGGACCCGACCGCGTGGTGCATCATAATCTTTATCCCGCTGCCGATGTGCAGGGGAGTACCCCACCCGGCGTGAGCACAGGCTCGGCACTCGTCGCGATGGAGAAGTTAGCAACCGATAATTTGCCACTAGGATTTGGCTACGAATGGACCGATCTTTCGTATCAAGAAAAAGAGGCTGGCAATACGATTGTGTACCTTTTTCCTCTTTGTGTGTTGTTTGTTTTCCTTACGTTGTCGGCCCAATACGAAAGTTGGTTGCTACCGCTCGCCGTGCTGCTGATTGTTCCCCTTTGTTTGCTGTTTGGAATCACGGGAATTTGGCTACGCGGTATGGATAACAACATCCTGACACAAATCGGCTTCATCGTGCTGATCGCCTTGGCATGCAAAAATGCGATTCTGATCGTCGAAGTAGCAAAGGAGCATGAGGACCAAGGAATGAACCGCTTTGAGGCGGCAGTCGAAGCTTGCCGTCTACGGTTGCGAGCAATTTTAATGACCTCGATTTCATTTATCTTGGGCGTGGTGCCGCTGCTGATTGCTACGGGGGCAGGCTCAGAAATGCGACGGGTTCTTGGCACCGCCGTTTTCAGCGGTATGTTAGGCGTGACCCTGTTAGGACTCTTCCTAACGCCGGTTTTCTATGTTCTTTTACGTGGATTCGTAAAAACGAAAACTTCCGATCTGTCAAACAAGGCCTAACCGAGCTTTAAGTCCTGCTTAGCCTAAGGTATGCTCATTAGCTGAGCGTTTGTTCGGGCGGGACAAACCGTTTTTGATATCTCGATGGCTTAGCATGCTTTGTGATCTAGCAATTGGTCGCAAAGTAATCTTGGCCGAAAGGGCAAATCACTATGAATAAGATTCTCTTTAACTCAAACAGAATTCAATTAGCCTTTCTATTGCTTGCCATGGCATGCCTAGGCGGACAGTCGTTTGCACAAAATGCAACGCTTGTTGATGAACAAACGACCAAAACAACTGAAGCAGTAGAAAGTCCTGAACCTGTTGAAACCTCTGCCGAGGCAACCGCTCCAGAAGAAAATTCAACCGAAGAAGCGACTTTAGACCCGCCGGCTGAAGAAACTACCGTAACAGCGGAAGCGGTAACCGACGAGCCACAAAGCCCGATCGTCGAAGATATAGGCGATTCAGCGTCCGAGGAAAACGGAGCTGAAGAAGAGATCGACGTCGAAAAGGCTGAGGGAATTGACTACGCCGGGCTAATCGAGCGATCCCCCGATTTCTTTGCCGTTACCCACCCTGCGGTAGTGCATTTCCCCATAGCACTTTGGATTTTCGGAGCCTTTTTTATTGTCGTTGGATGGATTATCCCTTCATGGGGTCAACAGATTCCCTTTGCTTGCTTGATCTTCGGCACGCTGGGAGGCATTGTTGCAACGCTCACTGGTTGGTGGTATGCGGACTTCAATGGCTACGGCGATTGGCAAGAAATTGATTGGTCCGACGGTTTCTTTCAACACCGATGGTTAGGCGTGGCACTGAGTGCTGCATCTATCTTTATCACCCTAGTCGCTTTTTATGCGGTGCGGACCGAAAGTCGAACAGCTGGCTTTCTCTGGAAGCTTGGCCTATTGCTGATTGCGCTTGGTGTAGGATACGAAGGGCACTTGGGCGGAGCGCTAATCCATAGCACCTCGATCGAAGAAGCCTTTGTCGAATGGATCACTCCATCGGAGTAACCGAACGGCCATTTAGGGGTAGCGAATAGTCCACAAATCCTTCAACGGTGAAGTCGCTATCTTTTAGGGGTATGGCGGGCTGACACAAATCGTCTTGCCTCTCTGCTGCTGAAGGTGTTTGGAACAAATTGTCATAAGGGGTATTTTGGTTTCCCTCGTTTTCTGAAAAGAGAGCCGTGCTTACATCGTTCAATAAGTTCTCTTCGGCATCAGTGACATTGGAGTCGATTACTGAGTTGTCGAGAGTATCAGCCAAGGGAGAACGAAAACTTACCTTGCGTTCCGAGGTGGGTGTCATTTCAATTTGACTAGCTTCATAGCGCCCGACCGCGTGGCCGATGGCAGCACCAGTTAGTTGAAAAATCGCATCCCCTTGTGGAACAAAGAGTGTGGCTTGGCCTCCGATTTCGCTGCCAAGTTGTGGCATAAGAATTCTTCGAGCTTCGGCTCGTTCTTCGGGGGTTCCGAACTCATCGACATGATTAAAAACCGACTGTTTACTACGAGCCTCGTGTACAATTCCGACCAAAGGTAGTAATTGCATAGCCGAGTAAAAACCAGGATGGCTTCGGTCATGGACATCTTTGGCATGGGCTGCTTGCTCCATAGCAAGCGAAGGGATATCGGAATAAACATGAACTGAATCCGTGTAAGGGTTATACCAATCGTTGCCGAACAAGCGACCAGGAATAACTGAGTAGCCAAGCGTGTAAAGGCTCCCCACAGTGGCACGCCAACCAAATCCGATACGATCGTTTTCGATTAGTCTTTGCCATTCTCCTAGCGGGTCGTATTGATTCACTCGCACCTTGACGCCATCCACACGATTCTCCGCCAAGAAGCTGGCGGTTTCCTCGATCGTTTCGGATGAAACATCGTGATTATCGGCACGCCTATCCCAAAGCAGCAATTTGTTAGGAATACCAAACAACCAACCAACGCTATCAATCACAGGCTTCGGCTCCCCATGCTCAATATCAATAACAATACCTTGGGTTACCGATTCAATTTCATTTGATCGCTGATGCACTATTTCAACCGCCTTGGTGCTGGTGGAAAAAACGACCAAGTTGACGAATAAGGTGAAGCGTAATAGAAGTATCATGAGTAAGCCTGAAGGGTTCAATCCTGTAGAAGGCCTTTAACTACAGGATATTGACTGTCCCTATCAACAGCATTCATTACGAAACCATGCTTTCTAGCAGTCAATGCGTAAAAGCGATAAACACGAACACATGAAGTATGCATAGGACAATAGCAGAACGCTATCTTAGCGACGTATCGCAGCTGAAAAGTCAGGAGCCCTAGCAGCTAGCTTTGCTCGTTCGTTGATAATCGCACGGGACTTGAGTTCTTCAAACGAACCGATGCCTGCCAACAAACCTTCGGCATAAGCTTTTTGATCGGAGTAACCAGGCAGCAAGACCCCAATATCATAAGACAAGCGATTAGGACTCACCTTGTTAATGTGCTGAGCAATGTTGGTTGTGCAATTGTTTCTCAGCAGGTCATAAAACTCGGGTTGTTCAGAGAGTTCATTAGCCCGCGTAAGCATACCTACAAGCATTTTACGAGCAAGATCAGGCGTTGCGATTGTTTTATAGAGATAAGTTGGGCCATCGTTGACTACCGCTTGCCGGTAAAGCAAATCTCGCTCGTCGGCAACGACGTACATAATTTCATACTGTTGAGCCATGCCGAGCATCGGATTAAATATCTCTTCCCCTTTCTCCTTACGCACTTCAACGCTGACGGCTAGATGTTCGGGTGGTTTGCGCGGATCTTCAGCGGCAAACTCGAAACTAACCATCGTATGCGCTAAGGCTGGAACGGGTCCGAAAGGCATCGTAATGAAATCGACGCCCCGCAGACGAGATAAGTCGTAAGTTTTATCGTAGTGATCGACAACATACTCTCCTGCTGCGATGTGCTTGCAGTTGCGTACGTTTTTTACTGTAACGTGATCCCCGTTAAATTCAGCGGTTGGTAAAATAGCTTGATCGGGTGCCCAATCACGATGATTTGAAGGAGCAATACGCTTCTCTACCGTCCGACATCCAAGGGATAAAAGAACCACACACCAACATACAAATAGCCGATTAGGCATTCCAATATGATTGGGGTACTGACTGTTCGTGGTAAATACCGAATTCATACGGCGAAAGATTAGGAACCTAAGCCCTACAAAGCAAGCTCGCTAAGCCGATTTCTTGAGGCCTGAACGAGATTCTTTCGATCTAGGATTAAGCACAGGTAATTGAGAAAGATGGCTGCTAGCAGAGGGATTGAAAGGATGCAGCCGTGGGTGGTCGGTTATGCTTTCATACCCAGGCGATTCTAATCGGGACGCATCAAACTTCGCTTGTTCTTTCAATTCTCGAGAAACGATCCGCCACGACACCGTTGCTAGCAAGCCAATAAGCAACAAGGTTATTGTGGCCCAGATACCGAATCCAACCAGGACGCTGATCGGATATCCTGCCGTTGCGTACTTGTACCCCAAATAGATTAGCGTCGTTCCAAAGAAAACCGTCGTAATCGACTTCGATAACGGATCCATAGCCTACTCCAATCAAGGGGTGGTGAAAACCGCTTAGCTAGGTGCGAATACCAGTGCTCAATAAATCGAATAAGCTAGCGTTTTGGTGAGTGCAATAAAAAATGCAAGCAGGGAAAGGTTCCCTTCTCGCATTTCAAAATAGTATTGGTATTGGCTTACGGCAGGATCAAATCGGTAAATTAGTCGAATGCTCTCGGCCATCACTCGACTTTTGCGAGTAATGGCAAACGAGAACGATCTGAAACGACCACACCACCCGGTTTTTCGATGGTAATTGCAAAGAGGACTGCCTTGTTGACCTCAATTTTAGCCTGAATCGGAGTAATCACTTCGTCTACTCCTGAAGGAATATCAAATACTCCACCATCCACAGGATACTTGTCATCACGCTCGGCATCGAAAATCCAGAGCTGATATTGCTCTTTAGTTGGGTCGTTGGGCGCTAGTCCACGGAAGGTCATGTAGCCCAGCTGTTCGGCGTCGCTCCAAACGACATCGCCACTAGCC
>CAYGQU010000179.1:0-6461 GCA_964352045.1 uncultured Planctomycetaceae bacterium | reverse complement strand
CTCAAAGACCCGGCTGCATCCAATCAACTGATACGTTTGTTGCTTGACGAAAAGCAACACGGGATCAAGCTTCTGTTAATTCGAACCGCAGGTGAATTCGATAATCAAACTACGATTCAAACCTTAGCAAGACTTGCACTTGAAGATAATGATCCACAAATCCGAGCCAGTTGTCTCGAACAACTTGAACGGACAAAACTCACGGGCATTACCGCACCGTTCGTAGCATCGCTCAAATCGCGTGAAAATGTGATGGTAAACCGAGCGGCCGATGCTTTGGCTGTGCTAGGAACCGAACTCTCACTAAAACCGTTAGTCGAAGCGTTAGTAACAACCCATCAATTTCAAATCGGCACCGATACACCGGGCGATACCTATTCAATGAACATGGGTACGGGACAGCATTCTTTTGGTGGCGGTGGTGCGAAGATCATCAAGCAAGAGTTGCGTAACCCCCGCGTATTGGAAGCTCTCATTAACTTAACAGGTGCTAATTTTCTTTATGACGAACCAGCTTGGCGCAATTGGTTAGCAAGCCGCCAAGTGATCGCTCAAGTTGATCTTCGTCGTGACGAATAATCTTTATTAGATTCAGATAATAACGACATGTCGCAACCAACGGTAGCAATCCTAGGCGCCAGTGCCAATCGTTCAAAGTACGGTAACAAAAGCTTATTGGCTCACGCTGCGCGAGGCTATGATGTTTATCCAGTCAATCCACGGGGTGGCGTGATCGATGGAATAGAAGTTTATAGATCTATTGGTGAAGTTCCTGTTGATCATCTCAACCGTATCTCAGTCTATGTCCCTCCTGCGGTGGGCATCGGTTTGTTAGAAGAAATTGCTGCCAAAGGGTGCGATGAACTTTGGTTGAATCCCGGTAGTGATTCGGCCGAACTGCTTGCCAAAGCCAAATCACTCGGTCTCAATACGATAGTTGCTTGCAGTCTGATCAATGTCGAACGCCGATCGCATTGATCTCTGAAAGCAAGCTGAAACACGACTTAGGCATCTAATTTTTTTACCCAACGGCTAGGAGCAACGACTGCCGTCGCGATGCGGTCTTCAAGGTTTGGCCGGAAGACGATTAACAAAAAGAGTGGCAAGTACCAGGCTAAAGCCAAGCCACCACTGTGAGCATGCCAGAATTGGATTCCAATCATCAATGCAGCTGAACCACTCATGAGCGTTGCCAAATTCTTTTGTGCTGGCCATAAGGCATAACTCAAGCTCAATCCCGCAAATGCGGCAACAATCGGAACTCGATACCAACCGTTCCAAAATTCCCACACGCCACTCAAGCGATCCATGGCCGGAAGTCGTAACCCAAACATTTGCCGAAGATGTCCGAAGAACATCGAAATATCAGTTGACGTGAAAACAAGCGTTAATACAAGCAGCACGAGTGTCAGTGTGACGCCCACACTAAAACGTATAGCCCCTCGCTTCCAATAGAAGGTGATCCACAACGGAAGCAAAGCAAAGGGATAGTAGATAGCACCACAACCTAGTCCTATCAGAATACCGGACAAGAGGGGATAGCGATAAAATAAAATTGCCCATAACAGTAAAGCGGCTGGCAACGAGTGGGTTACATTTCCCGTCCACAACGCAGTATAAGGCAGTAATAAATAAAGCGTAGCCGCGGCAATCCCCAAGGGTGTATTATCGAAGTGTCGATGCGCTATAAGTATAATTGCAAGCACAATAAAGAACTGGCATAAGATAGCCATTACTTTAGCAGTAATCACGTTACCCACACTCATCGCTTTTTCAACAACCTCTTCCGAGCTATCTGACAAGTCCGGATCGGCAATGATCGCTCGAGTTGAAATGTGCGGCATCAAAAACAAAAACGAAAAACCGGGACCATGCGTATCAAGCGTGTCGAGTTCAATATCAGACGCTTCGCGATGACTCAAATGCTCGGCACGCTGGACGGCGTATAAATCGGTTTCGCTCGGTTCACCTGTAATGACATTCGCTGTTAGAAATGCCAAAAGCGAGAGCATCAAGAAAGTTAATCCACCGGTTTGCAAATTTGGCTCCAACATCGGACGCCTTACCATCGACGAATCAAGTAACATCCGGAGTAGCAAAAAGGCATTGACGGAAAAAAGCCATATGTAGCCGATTCGCTCCGTTAGTTCCGATGCTTCGCCTCGAACGGCATGCTCGATACAAAGCAAACCAGGAGCCAACAAGACTAGCAGCAACAAATCAAGATTTCGCATACAGAAGATGCGATTGAACTTGAAGAATAGCGCAATCGACAAAAGCGACGCAAGGTAAGCCCAAGATGTCGGATTCACACGTTCGTAATGTAGGAGAATGTCGCCCATAAGGGTGCCGTCAAAAGGAAACCTATCGTTCTGCGACAGGAAGTAAGCACTCAAGTAAGGTATCTAAAGTGCTCAAAGCAATTGGTTTAGCAACAGCACCAATTGCTCTAAGATCCATACCAATGCTACAGGACCCGTACCAATGCTACAGAATAAGTGCAACCAATCGTTTTGCAAACAAGCTACCGAGCGACTAGCCTAGGGCTCATGTAAAAACGGCTAAATAGGCGTCAGTTGGTGCGGTTATAGGGGTTAGGAAAGTCTTTCTCTGGCCTCATCTGCCCATGGACTTTCGGGCGCAATCTCTAGGAAGCGACACCAATGTAACTCAGCCGTTGGGGATTCGCCTACTTGATCAAGTAAAACTGCCAAGTGGTAGTGAGCATCGGCAAACGGTTCGTATTGCTCTAAGGCACCTCGGAATGATGCGATCGCGAGTTCGTGGTCGCCCGAGTCAGCCAGTACGCAACCAAGATTCACTCTGGCTTCAAGATACTCGGGGTCGAGTTCCAAAGCGGCGTAATAACGCTCGCGTGCGGCTGTGATATCGCCCGATTCATAAAGCAATTCGGCGAGTGCGAAATGATCATCTGCCATGGGGGTTTCGCTTAGCATTCCCAAGCGCCAGCTCTCGATTGCTTCAATTAGTCGCCCTTCGTCCTGCAAATCACGAGCCTGTTGCTTTGGATCAAGAACAGGTTCCTTAACGGAAGGTATCGCTAGGATCGAACCATTGCTTTCTTCTAGCGTAATCGCCTCGGATGATTCATTGGATTCTTCTTCGGTTACCTCAAAATCAAGTAGCCGTTGGCCGCTTGGTTCGGTTAACTCTTCTCCATCACGGACTAGCAACTTTCCATCTTCGATAATAACTGGTAATTCAGCTAATGGCCTTTCAACTTCAGGAAAAGCTCGTTGCAGACGGTCAACCAAACGGTCGATCTCCTCAAGACTTTTTCCCGAAAGAAGCAATTCACTCAAGCGTTGGGCAACCGTAGCTTCACGGAAGTCGAAGTACGCAAGTCGGTTTAACTGCTCGGTTGCTTCCAGATGCCGACGCCTAGTCCAGCGGCGAATCGCAGCTACGGAGACGCCAACCAAGCCGGCAAGCATGGCGGTGGTGTAGAGTCGACTCACCCCTTGCCTATGGCCGATCAAGCCCAACCGTTCGACGAATTCGGCTTCCTGTAAAAGTTCTGCGCCGGTTTGACGCGCTATCTCGGTCGCCTCCTCCGACTGAGCCATCGTCGCTTCCTCGCCCAAGACAATGAGCGTCGGAGCCTCATCGACAACTCGACCTCCGTGCGATTCAACCAAGCTACTCGCTTCGCGACGAGTCATCGATACGGATCGACCAATAAACTGAACTGCTTCACCATGACAAAGTGTCTCAGCTTCAGCGTCTTCTTCAGATGTTGTTAGATGAACCGACACGGAACTAACTTCCATTCAAGCAATGAGAGGGTAAGGGTCTATCCTTATTCTCAGCGCCGAAGCTCCCGAGTCAACTTTCAATATCAGATTTTCAACCTGCTGTGACAAAATTGCCGTTACAGCTATCGCAAATTGGCTCGATTGGCTTCTTTACCATGACGGTCCGAGGGACTTGAACCGTGCGTGTGTAAGCCTCTTGTCTTGTAATCGAACGGGGAACCCGAATCGTCTCCGTCTTATCCACCATTCGGCAAACGCGAATCTCATAGGGTTCGACCCGCTCTTCTTTGACCATTCGGCATGTTGTTACCGGAACACGACGAACTTTCTGTTCGGTCACCATGCGGCAAACCCTGACTGGCTCTTGTTTCTCGACTCGTTCCACTACTTGGCGACAAACTTGGACAGGCACCTTACGGACCCGTTCTTCGGTCACCATTCGCTGAACTTGGACCGGCACTTTGCGGACTCGTTCTTCGGTCACCATTCGGGTGTAATTCACTTGTCGTTTTTCTACTACCTGCTGGGGCTGATAACTGGTCACTGGCGTTTGTACCGTCACGAGGTTCGGTTTCCAAACTTGCTGAATCTGTTGTTGTGGTGGCGTTTGGTTTGTTACCCACGAGAGACCTGGTCGAACGTACTGCACCGTGCCAGTCGCTGGATTAACCGTCTGCTGAGCAGGCATCCAACGCAAACGTGGCCACGAAGTAGCGCCAGGCGTTACCGTCACTTGGTTCACGAGCCCACCTTGGTCGATGACTTGATTTTGGTAAGTCGTCACCGGGCGCATCACCGTGCGAACGTAGTCTTGACAAGCCGTTTCGGTAACGGGCCTTTGAACCGTATAACGTTCTTCACGTTCGCAAGTGTCCCATACAGGACGTTGCACCGTATAACGCTCTTCACGTTCGGAAGTTTCAGTAACGTTTCGTACCCGATCGTAACTCGCATCTCGATAGCGTGTTTCCCAAATGGGGCGTTGAACGACGTAGCGTTCTTCGCGAACCGATGTTTCTTTAACCGGCTTCATTACTGTGAAGCGACGTTCCATTTTTTTGGTTTCGTATACCGGTACCTTACGAGTTATTTGTCGCTCTTCGTAAACTGTCTCGCAAACAGGTCGGTAGCAAGTGATTTGTTTCTCCTCGAATACCGTTTGGCATTCGATACGGTAGGTCTCACCGCAGCAACCTTCTTGTGCCCAAGCATTGGTCGATAGCGCGCTTTGCGAGCCAAGCATCACGGTACAAAGCAGAACTCGAATCGACATAAATTTTTTGCCGTGCATAGGAAAAATCACTTAGCAAGGTAATGGTTAATGAACTACCGATTAATTCACTGATCGGATGAACCGACCGAGTGGACGACGACGTTGTAAATCGACAGCGACGCCTTTTGACTTTGCGCATCGATCTCCGTTAGGAATTGGCCCTAAGGGGCATATCTACAGTGTGGGATGCTAGCCTCACTTGGGCAAATCCTTTTTAGCTCTTAAAACCACTACTTACAAAGATTTTCTCAAGTCCAGGCGTAACTGCGCCGGTGAGTTAAATTGTACGGGCGAAATAATGGTTAATTGGTGCTTGCTACCCCCCCAGCCAACTTTTCCATGAGGTCTTATAATCGTTTCGATTGCTATAAATATCGCTTAAAACAGAAAGCCAACAGGTAGCCGAATGCGTTTTCTTGACCTCACGCTACCGACCGAGCAAGAGAATTTGGCCCTCGATGAAGCCCTCTTGCATGCACCTGACACTTCGACCAACCCCGTAACGTTGACCAACCCCGAGACTTGGCTCCGGTTTTGGGAATATTCAAGGCCGATAGTCGTATTGGGTCGCTCTTCAAAAATTACCGAAGAGGTCAATGTCAAGGAGTGCCAGCAACTCGGTGCCAAAATACTAAGGCGTGTTAGCGGCGGTGCGACAATCGTCACTGGCCCCGGATGCTTAATGTATGCCGTGGTGCTCAACACTGAGACACCAACTGAAAAACTAACGGTTGATTCAGCTCATCGTTATGTGCTTGGAAAAATGACCCAAGCACTTCGTGAATATTGTCCGAAAGTTAAAGTCGCAGGGACAAGTGATTTAGTGTACGACGCTTCGCAAGCATCTTCAAACGAGTCGGCCCAGTTGATCAAATTCTCGGGAAACAGTGTCCGACTTGTCCGTAATCGGCTCCTCTACCATGGGACGTTGCTTTACGATTTCGATTTACCTCTCATCGATCAGCTACTACTCATTCCTCCCAGGCAACCTGCCTATCGACAAAGACGATCTCATCAAGCTTTTGTTGGTAATATAAATGCGACTCGTGTTGAACTCGTTGATTCAATTTCTAAGGTTTGGCTTCATAATGGCATTCCCAAGGCGTCAAGCAATGCATCAAAAACCATAAACCAACTGCCACCGTCTATCGAAGAAATAATACGAGATTTAGTTGTTGAAAAATATCAGCAGACAACATGGAATCAAGGTCGTTAATTTTTGTCGTTAAACAAGAAATACTTACTGTAATCGAATGAACCGACAACCACTTCTTAAACTGCTTGCAGATTACCAAAAAATTTGGCCTGACGAATCGCAGGTCGTCAGCCAAATCCTTGCGTTAGTGTCAACTCACCCAGACTGTTTTGATCGAACTTGTCTACCAGGTCATGTTACTGGATCAGGCTGGGTG
>CAYGQU010000178.1:4538-6466 GCA_964352045.1 uncultured Planctomycetaceae bacterium | reverse complement strand
CTTAATTCCGTTAGGATAAGCTCGTTACAAACCGGGGGATGCGTGACATTGAGCCAAGCCCCAGCATGCGATTCAGAAATTGTAAAGCCAACTTCGATTTGGCTCAGTAGTTGACAGGCAGCGCAGTCATGCAATGAAAATAAAGTATCTACCGCTTCAACTTGTGGTTGGCATGATGCTACCGAACTCGGTTCGATTTCATTAAGTGCTTTACGCAACTCAGCAAAATGCTCGTGAACATGGCTGACTGGAGTATCATTAGAACTCGATTCACATTCGCCACAGCTTTCGCTTCCTTGGCAGCCCCTTCCTTGGCAGCCCCTGTCTTGGCAGCATGAATTGTCTTGACAGCAGAGTGAATCGCAGGTCAATCCGTGGCCGTGCAAACCGTGGCTGTGTAAACCATGACCACAGCTGGCAATCAGTGTGTAAAACACTGCCAGGGTGAGAGTCACGATGTTTTTGAGCGCAAGGTTCATGCTTTGATTCTGTACTTTGGCTGAAAAAAAGCCTTATGACTATTATTCACATAAATAACGCTGAAGACAAGGCAGATTTTTCACAATCAACTGTAATTATAAGCAAGAGATTTTTTGAAATTTGCATGAGTACTAAAGAGTTGTCCCTCTTTATTTACCCCCATACTCGTCAAGATCTTCTTCCGCGATCTCGCGTAATCGACTCGAAAAATCAGGTAAAGCGGTTGCTACCCTGGTCCAGGTCGGCAACGCAGGTACACCAAATGGATCGTGCAGCACCTTGTCGCCAGTTGTAGTAATTAACTCAGCAAAGGCTTCGATCGCTTGCTCCTCGCCATGACGGTCATAGGTTAGACCATTCATGAGTGAATCTCCATCGTACTGTCGGATCGCATCTTGGGCTATACGGAGATAGGCAGCACGAATTGTGTTGAAGTGTCCATGGCTAAACACAATACCTCGGCTCGTAAGCGTTCGGAAAAGATTGGCTAGGATGTCGCCTGCCATCTTCATCAAGCCAGCATTTGGATCTTCCAGGTTGAGCTCTTGATGTTTGTGTTCGTAGTGGCAAGCCAAATCGACTTGGGCGATTCGCTTGGGGGAGGTGTTGCGAAAGACTTCAGCAAGCGTGCCCACTTCTAACCCCCAGTCGCAAGGGATCCGATTCGACCGAGCTAAGGTTGATGTGACAGCAAACTCACCTGCCAGCGGGTAGCGAAAGCTACGCATGAAAACCAGATAGGGGTCATGCCCCATCACCGAGATCAAAGCCCGTAGCATTGGTACGAGCAATAGCCGAACGACTCGGCCATGCATTTTTGTAGTGCAACGAGCGTAGTACGCTTTGCAAAAATCAAAGTCCATCCCTGGATGTGCCATGGGTAAGCAAAGACGCACAAGCATGTCGGTATCAAAGCCGACGATATCGCCATCCTGCAGAACAAAGGCTTTAATTTTTGGATCGGCAAGTAAGTAGCCGAAAGCGAACCAGACGGCTCGCCCCTTACCCAATTCCGAAAGATCAAACCCCGCTTCGGTTAGCTCAGCCAGAGCGCCTTGCCCTCTTGGGCCATCGGTCCAGAGTAACTTTGCTCGATCACCCATCGGCTTGAGTCGTCGGATCGCTTCTTTGTAATCATCGACCGAGTCTGCTCGATTGAGAACAATCACGGACGTGTCAATATAATCAGCCGTAGCAAGCTGATTAACGATGTTTTGAAAAGGATCGGCACGCATATCTGAGGCCGTGATCGGTAGCACTAATCCAATCGGATAATTTTTTACGGCTCGACGAAGTGTTTCTTCGAGGCGTTCCGATTTGACCGTCCCAAGATCGTGCAGCGTGGTGATTGGTCCAATTTGAGCAAAGTCAGGCACAGTTTAACCGTTCTTGGGAGAAGAAAATAGGCAACATGAGTTGGGAACAACCCACAAAAAGCGTAGGTCATG
>CAYGQU010000178.1:0-4528 GCA_964352045.1 uncultured Planctomycetaceae bacterium | reverse complement strand
GTACGATAGTATCGCATAAACCTTGGTATCAGCCTACCTCCGCTAATCGCCTCGAATCCGAAAAATAGGCAGCCCTAGCAAGCGAGCCAAACCGCTTGTCCTGGCAAAAGCATAAACGTCTCGGAATCTGGAATAGCTGAGTTGGTGATCAATTCAGTGATATTCCGTTGGTAATTATCAGGGCGATCGAGTGGCTGTGAACTCGTTGCAAAGTTGACAGCAACCAAAACCTTGCGATCGCTCTGTGAACTGCTCCTTTCAAAACATAAAACAGCCGGTGACGATTGTGACACCACTTGCTGGGTTGCCTCAGGATGAAAGGCAGGCTCGTTTATTCGTTTTGCGATGAGCTGCCTATAGTTATCGAAAACTAGCCGCTGCGAGCTTTCTTCGTTCGCTAATGCCGAATCCAATTCATGGCGATCGTACTTATGCCGGTTCAGCCGACGGTGGATTCCCGACTCGTCGGCACCAGCGGTATCATTTAGTGAAGCGACTAAGCTATGGAAATAGATGGCTGGCATTCCTTGCAAGCTAAGCATGATTGCTTGCGAAGCAAGAAAACGGCGCACATGGAGTTTTTGATCGGCAATTTCTGGAGCGAGGGCTTCAAAGTAAGTAATGCATAATTCATAAGGTGAATCGCTTCCGTCAGGTTGACGCCGTGTGTTAATACGACCTCCCCGTGCTCGAACAGCTTCGGCTAGCGTTGCTATTCGTTCGCTGGGAACCAAGCCTTCGAGTGGGCGCATTCCAATGCCATCGTGCGAGGCAGTGAAGTTAAAGAAAGTGCATCCTTCAGGTGGTGGCGATAGATTCAACAGCCAATTGTTAATTGCAGCAGCTTCGCCACTAAGAAAGGCATCGAGTAACAAGGGTGGTAAACTGAACTGATAAACCATATGAGCTTCATCAGCAGGTGCACCTGAAGAAGTATTGCCAAAGTAGGAAACATTTTCCTGATGAGGTACGTTGGTTTCAGTCAGTACAAGCGTACGAGGCGCGTAAGTTTCAAGCATGTAACGCATTAGTTTTACGATTTCATGCGTTTCTGGCAGGTGCAAGCAATCGGTGCCGAGACGTTTCCAGAGAAAAGCTACCGCGTCGAGCCGAATTATTCGTGCTCCGCGCATCGCGTATTCGACAAGAATTCGCAACATTCGCGCTAGAACAATTGGTTCTTCATAATTCAGATCAACCTGATCGGCTGAAAAGGTCGTCCATACATGCCGAAGCTCACCCTTTACGCTAGCCGGTGTAAGGAGCGGTAAGCTTCGCGGGCGCACAACTTGTGAATAATCAAGCGATGGATCAGCTTCGATAAAGAAACGATCATAGGGAGACTCACCACGTAGATACGCTTGGTACCATTCGCTGAGTTGCGAAATGTGATTGAGAACTAAATCAAACATTAGATCGAATTCATTGCCAAGCGAAGCAATGTCATCCCAACCCCCTGCTTCGGGATCGACTGCCAAATAGTCGATAACTGAAAAGCCATCGTCCGATGAGTAGGGACAAAAGGGCAAAAGATGGACTGTGCTCAAAAGCTGTTCGAGCTTTTCGTCGACTAGCCAATCACGCAAGGCGGCCAGAGGGGAAACATAGCTCTTGCTACTGCGGATTTGGTCCGCATACGTGATAAGAACCACATCGCGTTCGCTCCAACAAGATTCCTCGGCGGACGTGGCATCAGGTATCGTTAAATCAGAAAATTCTTGCTCAATCGCAGCGAGTGCAACCTCAGAATCCTCGCCATAAATGAGCCTTAGTCGCTCAAGCAGCTTTTGATGGTGCTTATGTTGTACTTCGATAACACGTTCGGATAGCGTCAATTTAGATCCTCCGATGGTCGGCTGGGAGATGCCTGGTGGGATCCTGATTGTAACGCAAAGGGCAACAAATTGCTAACGCAGTTGAATTGCTTGGTATACAAGTGTTCTACAGGTCATCAAGGCCCGTGACATTAGTTACCAACGAACGTAGCTTACGACGCAAAACAGCGTAGCTGTAGAATCGTGTCCCCAGCTCGAAATTGCGGTCAACCATCTCTTGTCGGTACTTATCATCTTCAATTACACGACGGACTTTGTTGATGACATCCTTTGTCATAAAACCATTCATCGTAATTAGGTTGAAGTTGATGGGTTCAATGTCAGAAACGAAAATTGAATACCGATTGATTAGCACCGGTTTGCGGAAATAGATTGCTTCAATCAACGCATTGCCAAAGCCTTCGTAGAGGCTTGGGTAAGTGATGAAGTCGGCATTTAGGTAGGCGTCCGAAAGCAGATAGACTTTCTTGCCCTCCTCATTAACACCTCGCTGTTCATCAATACGGTCGGGTATGCAACGTAAATCGACACCTTGTTGTTCGGCCAGTTCCTTTAGGGCATTAAGGTAGTCGTCACCTTCGTCTCCCGATTCGTGAGTGATTACCAGCTTGCACTTCCGGTTATTTAATCCCTTTACTAAAGCAATAGCGTGCTCAATCCCTTTGCGAGGCACCACCCTAGTTGGTTGCAAAAAGATAATGTCATCGTCGGCAAGATTCAGCTCCTGGCGAAAGTCACAATTGTAATCGTCAATCTCGGGCGGTTGGTTCTCAAATTCAAAGACATTAGGCACTAAGATGCTCGAAACACCACGGCGGTGTGAAAGTGCCCGTTGGGCTTCGCTGTTGATCGTCACATGCTGAATGCATGGAACCGTGCAGGGAAATGCCATCCGTAATAAATCACCCACGGCGTTATGAGCGAAACGATCACGCTCCCAATAAAAGTCATGGTGATGGGCAATCGTCGGGAAGTTGGTTTCGGCACAGAACATTGCAATGGCGACACCAAGCGGGATGTTCATTGGAATGCAGCTAGCGTTTTGCACGCACAAGATTTCAATATCGAACTTGCGTACGAAATCGTAGATCGATCGTTTCAGAAATTCGGTGATAGCAAAAATACGCCGTGTTACTTCCGGATCACGAGTCGTTGTGCCAAAAGCCCGATCATTGATCCATTGAATGTCGGGATGCCCAAAATAAGCATGCGGAACAAGCATGCTAACCTTAGGATCGGTATCGAGCTTGCCGGCCATCCAGTAAGACGTGTGCTTATGGTCCCACAGCACAGTGGCCCACTTGGATGCCTCAAGCGATACGCCATCGGTACCTGCGAAACGAGTGCCAACGAAACCAATTCGATGACCAACTTTGGGGCGAGAATCTGACATCTATCTGCAAGGGGTGCTGAACGTGTGGGACGGGGCAAGGTTTGACTCTTGTTATAGCTCAAACTGTTTCAGCTGAACCAAAGCATTTGTAAAGCTGACGCCGCCAACGTCCTCGTTAAAGCTGCTGCTATCTGTTTCAGAGACACTTGTACAATCCATTGTGTTAAATCTAATCTGCCTAACGCCTTTTCGGGCTAGCCGACTATCTATTGATATCCGCGAAGAAAAACATCCTACAAGCCATTCTGTCAAGTTGCTACTTAGCACTCTCGGCTATCGTGGGTGGTATGACGGACATTTCATCGAGTTTCTCTAAGATGCCCAACGAATTAAGGCTTCGCATTTAGATTATTCGTTATATGCCTCAGAGTCCAATCCAAAACAGAGAAGTTTTCCGTTTCTGTTACTCGCCCTTAGTTGTAATTAAGTGATTAGTTGACTTAATTGAGAAAGATCCGTGATAACGGCATCCGGCTCGACACCCTCGACCGTGGGGTCGTTACTTCGCCAGCGGAGTGAACGAGCATCGCCGGCAAAAAGTACGGTTTTGAATCCGACTTGATTGGCTGGCCAAACGTCATTTCTTAGGTCGTTTCCAACGTAAAGTACCTCTTGTGGAGAAATTTCTATCTTCGCGAGCCGCTTGGCACAAAGCTCGTATAAAAAGATACCAGGCTTTGCCTCTCGATGTTCGTAAGACCAGATATTAAGTGAATTGTTGAAACCCCACTCCTGAAGTGAATTGCCAGTGAGTGGCTTAAAAGCAAGTGGAGTGAAGAACTGCGCATTGCTGACGATGCCAAGTTCAATTCCATTAGCTTTGAGCCCGACGAGAACCTCATTGAGGCTAGGCATCGGCCAAATAGGATTCACTCGGCATTCGTATTCAACGCTAATTTCTTCGATTTGGGCCATGGTTGCTTCGATACTTAGCGATTCGAGCACCCTAGACCAGCATTCTCGAATCTCGACTTCGGGGGTTTTGCTACCCGAGGTTCGATGTTGTTCAGCTATCGCAGCGTGTAATAGTTCGACAATTATTTCGCCATCCCTATTGTTTTCAATTGGCATATCCGCTTCAGCAAGGGATTCTAAAGCAGCTTTGCCACGCGATCCTTCGCTTGCTAGTGAGATATCTCCCGAAGCGCTAATGAGCAAGGTTCCATAGACGTCGAACACGACCGCTCGAATGTTATAGAAGTTCGGTAGCTTCGCTGTTTCACCAGTCGCAAGCGGTTCGAGAGGCGAACTGAGTTGAATCATAATACCACTAAAATTCGTATCAAAAAAATTCAGAATG